>DVIU01000092.1 GCA_018711035.1 Candidatus Scatousia excrementigallinarum | reverse complement strand
TATTTTGCATAGAGTAATATTTATTTTTTAGCGCGTCTTGAGGCTTTATAAGCTTCCCATTCAGCCTCTTCACGTTTCTGATTTTTTGCTTTAAATTCTTGATCGACCTGACCATTGCCAGACTCATCCGCGGCAGGTCTGCTGGAAGGAGAAGCTCCAGGGGCGGATGATGAATCTGTGCTTTGTCCTGATATATGGGTTCCTCTGTTTTCGCTTGCGCCAGACTTGTATTTTGAATAATCATCATTAATTAAAGAAATATCATTACCGCTTCCTGGTTCCTGATTCGCTTTTGCATTATTATATTCAGAAACAAAAGTCTTTGAATCAACCTCTTGTCCGTTTACCAGATATTTACCATTTTGAACAGTAAATGTTTGTGGCTCATCCTGCCCCTCGAGATACACATCTGTTGTCGAACCAGGAGAAAATCCAGCTTGAACTACATTTTGATCCATATTTTGAGCGGCATCATACATATCTTTATTTGTCTGATAACCATTAACAAAATAATTTCCGTTATTTTCATAAACATTAGACTGGACGCCGGAATTTACACCAGATGTATCTGTAGAACCGTCAGCAGTAGTATTTGCATCCATTTGCCGCATCTTTTGCTCGCCCTGTTCAATACTCTGACTTATTTGATTACTTTGGGTTTCTGAGGTATCAACCTGCGTTTTCGCACTTTCAGTATTTGTTTTAGCTTCTTTTAATTTATCTTGTGCGGCGGTATTTTCCTGTTCAGAAGTTTCAAGCTGCTGTTCAGACTTCCCGACATTTTCCTGTGCCTGTGCTTCTTTTTGTTTAGCTTCGTCTAACTGCTTTTGCGCTAAATCTTCCTGTTTTTTAGCTGCACTAAGTTCTGCCTCGGCCCGCTGAATCGCTGCTGTGTTAGGATTTTCCGTCGTAGCGGCTGCTTTTGCTGAATCAAGTGCGTTTTGTGCATTCGCGACACCGGTTTGGGCATTTTTTAGCCCTTCTTCGGCAGTTTGAACTTCACTTTTTGCAGCTTCATGTTCTTGTGTTGCTTTATCCAGCCCTTGCTGAGAAGTTTCTACGCCTTGTTCGGCTTTATCAGCACTTTGTTCAGCCTTGGTTTCTTGAGATTCTGCGTTTTTTAGACCTTTGTTATCAGTTTCCAGCTTTTTATCAACAGCCTGACCCTCTTGAGCTGCATTATCAATCGCCTGTGAAAGGGTTTGTTTATCCTGAGCGTTTTGAATATCTCCAAGTGCTTTATCAACGTTGGCTGAATTTCCGGCATTACCTTTACCGGTTATTTTATTAAATAATGATGCTGCTCCGGACGAAATCTTACTTGCAACAGATTTTATCCCCGGCCCTATTGAATTAAACAGTGATTTAACGCCGGACCCTATTTCATTGAACAACGATTTCAAATTATCTTTTAAATTATAGTCATTCTCAGCTTTTCCTTCCTTACCGACAGAATTTAGCATTGAAAAACTATTATCATATTGAACACCATTAAAGCTTAAAGAATGTGTCTGTGACGGCTGCGCAAAGAGATTAGCCTTTCCCGAAGTAAAAAGACTTGTATTCATACTTAATCCCTGCTGCCCGAACGAAGCCTGTCTGATACCCGTACCAAACCTCATTTGCTGCATTTGCTGGTATTGCTTAACATTCATACCAAATTGAGAATCAAAACCAACACTACACATAGCCCCTCCTTTTCTCTTTTAAGGAGACGCCCAAAAGAACAGTATTCAATTGTAGAATAATTCTTACCAAAATTACTCTCTCATATTTATAGCTATAACTAAATATTTAAAAACTTTTCACCGGTCTGGTATTTCAAAAAAACGAAAAAATGTTACATTCTCAACATATTTTCAATCACACAGATGAAAACATTTATAAGCAAATAAGTTATACTGTTTTTATTATGAAAAACTTTAGCAAAAAGGTTAAATATTCAATACTTTCGCTTCGTGAAAAATTTTTAAGCACAATGCTGTCAAAGCATTTGGATACAACATTCACAAATTCTACGACAAAGACAATGATTTCAAGTACCGAAACTATTACATTTTCGACAGAGACCGAAAAAAACATAAAACTCGTTTCGGAAAATGTTTTTAACATTATGAAATCATGCGGGAATAATCCAATAAAATATATAGAATATATGGAAGCTGAGGGAACAAAAGTTTTTCGTATAAAAGATGCCTCAAAAAAACTTCAAAAAATTAATGAAGATGAGGGACTGATTACAGAACTCAACGGTAAAAAAGCCTTATATATGAATTTTATTTTAGGACTGGGGCTGTCTTTTACTTTTAAACCGGCATTAGTAATGAGTTACGGGGAGATTGAACCTTATTATATGCTGCGCGAATTCTATAAATGGTATTCATTAAAAACAGGGCTTCCCGGTTTTAATTTTACAGCACAGGAAAACTTTAAAAAATACCTTAAAAACATCAATGATTCTTCAATAAAAAATCTTAATTACAAAGATATGCTTGAACTTAAAGAGGCTATTGCAAGAGATTCAGAAGCAAACGAATTTGTAATTAATGCGGTCAAATTAAAAGAAGGCGGAGAAAAAGTCTTCAAAAAAATGAATGACGGCGGAGCAAACATTTAGTTAATAAAAAAAAGAGGGCATTCGCCCTCAAGACTATGACAAACTAAAAAGGACAGCAGAACTTAACTATGTTCTGCTTTAAGTTGAAGCAAATCTAAAATCTTCTTTCCAAGTTTTAAAACCGCCCTCCAATATAACGCATGGATAACCGTAATCTGCAAGAATTAAAGCTGCTTTAACACTTAGATGGCATTGTTCGTTATATGAATAAATAACAGTTGTTACATTTTTATCCAACTTATCAAGATTATCTGCAAGTTCTTCTTTAGGTATAGAAAGCGCATTTGGAATATGTGAAACTGCATAGTCAGCTTCTCTTCGAACGTCCAATAATGTTACAGCACCTTCATCAAGAAGATTTTTTAAATCAACAGGCCCAATAGTAAAAGCTAAATATTCTTCAAAAAAATTTTTAGCACGCGTACTGTCAAATCTGATTTCTTTAATTTTGTCATCCATAATTGTTTACCCTTTCCCTTTCTCAAGAGAAAGGATAAACCGAATTATGAAAATATTGTTTAGTAACATGGAGTATATTACTATCAGTGAATTGGGGTAAATGAAAACTTTATAACGTAACTGTCTGTCAAAAGACTAAACAGCAACATCCAAACCTTTCGGTTTGCAGTTTGTTTTAGGGTTAGCTGATTGAACAGCAATATTATAAGTCTTGACAAATTTACTAATAACTGAAGTAAATAAGTTATTTCTTACAGCATCAGCTTTTTGAGATAAATGCATGTTACTTGTAAAACCTCTTTTAGCATCAGGAGCCTGAAGAGATAAAATAGCCATGCTAGGAGTTAAATTATTAGTATTTCCTTCACCGAAAGAAACATGTTTGTTTGTATTAAATTTTACTGGATTAATTGTTATCATAATAGCCCTCCTCTCGTGAGGTTTTCTTATTAAGTGTTTTTTTAACACTTCATCTAACATTTTTACTATAATCTATAAAAAAATATTTGTCAACCCCTATTATGAAGTTTTATTAAAAAAGCTGGAATTTAATATCTATCTGCATTTAGGTATAAAGTGGTAAAAATACACTTATTAGTAAGTTTCAATAAAAATACCTCTCCGTAAAATATACCCGAACGGGTGATTTATAAAAATTTATGCTTTTACCCCCCTACCTTATAAATTACCCATGCGGGTAATTGTAAAAAATACACTAATTCAGTTAAATATAATTAAATCTTTTTCATACTTCCAGCTATTCTTAATTCCAACGAGCCCCTTAAAAAGGGCTCTTTTTTTATATTAAAAAAGGCCGCACTATGTGCGGCCGGTCTATTTAATTATCTGATTTCCTCAAAAACATATTGTTTTTGTTTTTTGTTATAGTAGAGATTATATATTTTATTTGCTTCAGCCTCAACCTCAATTTTACAAGGATCCAGATAATTAGTTATTGTTTTATAAATAATTCCCGGACGTGTCCATTGATACGACAACTCCAGTACATGTTTTCCCGGTATTAAATAAAAACCGTCTTTTATTAACATTTCATTAAAAATTAATGGTTCCTCCCCGTCAACATCGTGGACTGTTAAGGTATCAACTATAATTCCGATTTTTGTTGTTTTGATATACACTTTCGCGGCCTCAGGATGTTCTTCTGCAAATTTTGCAAGTTTAGCATTGTGTTTTTTGTAATTTACCAGTGTGTAGACCATTGAAGAGATACATACAAGCACTACAAAAATAATCCAGATAGTAGTCATTTTTACCCCCTTAGCTTCTTAATTCTTTTCTAATTTTTTGTCTTTACTGTTGTTATTACTTTTACCGGTTCTGATTCATTTACAACATTAAGGTCTGCTTTTAATTTTTCAAAATTATCCAGTCCAAGCATACTGCAATCAAGTGTAACCTGCTCATCTGTTTCCGGATTTATGATAATCAGAGTGCAGTCACTATCAGAGCCACTGCTATCTATAGTTGTTTTTACATAAGTTTTAACTACAAGTTTTTTCAGATTAAATGTATGCAGCAGCTTTCTGAAACGATAAACCTGCATTATATCATTATCCAGTGTTATTTTTATATTGTCATCATGAAGCGTTGAATACAGCAAATACAACGTTACAAGAAATGAAATCCCATAGCAGATAAAGGGATTATTTGAAAAACACATAATTATGATGCATAAAACAAACCCGGCAGCTACAGAATAAACGACATGCTTTAGCAATGTAAATACACTGCTTTTATACTCCTTCATAGGACTCCTTTCTAAACATCAGGCAGGTCGCCTTTTACATCAGCTACGACTTCACAATTCAAATCAAATACATCGTGTAAAGCTTTAACAGCTTTTTTGGCATCTTCTTTATTTACAAGGCAGCTTATTTTTATTTCACTGGTTGAAATCATTTTAATATTAACACCCTGCTCCGCAAGAGTTTCAAACATTGTTGAAGCAATACCCGGCCTGTCAATCATACCGGCTCCGACAATTGAAACCTTGGCAATTTCGTTGTTAACCTGAATTTCACCGCATAATAAATCTTTTTTAAGTGAATTTAAAGTAGTTATAGTTTTATCAATGTCAGAAGAATCTATTGTGAAAGCAATATCGTTTGTATTGGAAACTTTTCTTGCATAAGATTGTATAATCATATCAACAGAAATATTTTCTTCCGCAAGTTTTCCGAATATTTTTGCAGCCTGCCCCGGTACGTCCGGAACATCACAAACTACTATTCTTGATTGTGATAAATCTGCTGCAACGCCTGTTACCGGTTTATAAATTTCCATGTTGTCAACTCCTAAAATTAAAGTACCTAAATTATCTGTTTTAAAACTGCTTCTCACGCGCAATGGAACATTAAATTGTTTTGCGGTTTCGACACTTCGCGGATGGAGAACATTAGCACCGGCATGAGCAAGTTCAAGCATTTCTTCATAAGATATCTCATCGAGACGGGAAGCTGTCGGAACAACACGCGGATCGGTAGTATAAACACCTTCAACATCGGTATAAATATCACAACGCTCTGCATTTAAAGCGGCAGCAAGGGCTACAGCAGATGTATCAGAACCGCCACGGCCAAGGGTAGTAATTTCGCCATCCTCTGTTACACCCTGAAAGCCTGCTACTACTATAATCTTACCTTCTGCAAGGTTCTTTTTAAGTTTTTCTGTTTTTATATCAATGATACGTGCTTTTGAGTGTACGTTTTCAGTCATAATCCCTACCTGCATAGCGTTAAAACTAACGGCATCGTAACCTGCGGCCTGTATAGCCATAGCAAGCAGTGCAATTGAAACTCCTTCTCCGGTTGATAGAAGCATGTCCATTTCCCGTCCGGACGGAACAGGGCACAAATCTTTTGCCATTTTGACAAGATAATCGGTTGTATGCCCCATAGCTGAAACAACCACGACCACATCATTTCCGTTATTTTTTTCTTTTATTACGGTCTGAGCTACATTTTTTATTTTTTCCGTATCAGCAACAGATGTTCCGCCGAATTTCTGAACAATAATCTTTCTCAATTTTTTCTTCTTTCTATAAGTTATTTAAGATATTTTCGAGTTCTGTTTTTTCATCATTATACTTAAAAGCTTCAGGATTAAGTGAAATGATTTTATCGCCAAGAGCAATAACTTCTTTTACATTATATTCGCAAAGGTTTTCTTTGACAAGTATGTAACTGACATGAAACAGCAGGTTTAGGATTTCTATATTATTTTCATCTGCTTTTACTGCTTTACGCAGTTTTCGCTGAGCTTCAGCATAATCATTTTTTTGTATCAAATAGTTTGAATAATCAATATAAGCTTTAATAAGCGCAGGGAATCTTTTAACAGCATTTTCATAATATTCTTTTGTCAAAATATTATTCCCTATATGCTCATACGACTTTGCAATGTAATAATTGCAGGCATAATCTGTTGAATCTTCTTTTAAAATCTTTTTAAAAAGTTCGATTGAGTTTTCATAATCTGATTTTTTGAAAAGAATCATAGCTTTACCTTTTATTGCCAGATAGCATTCGGGTTCTTTTTCCAATTCCGCATAAACCAGAGGTTCTGCATCTTCGATATTTCCAAGAGCTGCATATGTAAGCCCCAATCCGGCCTTTGCGAAACCTTCTTCCGGAGAAAGTTCCAGCACCTTTTCAAACTTTTCTTTTGCCAGTTCATAGTTTTCAAAATACTGAGCCGTTACGCCCCATTCATAAAATAAATTCGGGGCGGATGGATTATGGCGAAGTGCTTCTTCAAAAACGGCTTCGGCTTTTTGCAGTTCAAGCTGTTTTCTGTAAATTTTTCCGAGTATAAGATAAGGATTCAGCATTGCAGGGTTGAACTCAAGAGCTTTTTTAGCGTAATACTCTGCATTGGAATAGTCTTTTTTAATATATTTTAAATGTGCATATTCGTATGTATTTGTTTCATTAGGTGCAACAGTAGACAAAAAGTTAAGTTTCAGCTCAGCATCCTCGTATCGTTCAAGCCTAATCTCCATTATTGCAGCAAGGAGCATAGCCATAAAATTGTACTTATTGAGCCTTACTGCTTCAACAAATTTTTCATGTGCCTCGGAATATCGTTTCTGCTTCATCAAAGACATTCCCCAGCCTGCATAGACATCAGTATGTGAAGGATTAATTTTGTTCGCATTTTCAAAAGCCTTTTCGGCTTCTTCAAAAAGCTGGCACTGAATTTGTGAAAATCCTAGCTTTATCCAGATTTCTTTATCCTGCTGGTTTATATTTGCAGATTTTTTATACGCTCTCATAGCATCGTCAAAACGGCCGGTTTTCTCGGCACAAATTCCGAGATACTTATAAACAAGCGCATCTTCCTGAGGTAATTCAAGGGCTTCATTCAAAATATTTTCAGCCTCTTTATATTCTTGAGAATCAATATACTTTTTTGCACGGTTCACGAGTGCTTTAGAAGGCAGAGACTGTACAATAGTATCTTCTTTATACTTATCTATCGAAAAATTTAGTTTTCGTATATATTCTGCTATTTTTTTGAATCTGTTAAGCAATCTGCCACCTCTCTAAAAGCTCCGTCACCACCGTCATGTTGTGTTATCTGGATTCCTCTCAATTTTTTAACTTTATCCGGCGCATGCGGAACAGTAATCTTGTACTTGGCATAATTAAGACATTCCAAATCATTTACGTCATCGCCTATGTAAACATATTCATTTTGAGTA
>DVIU01000091.1 GCA_018711035.1 Candidatus Scatousia excrementigallinarum | reverse complement strand
TCCCGCAAACTGGCCCGGACTTTCGTTTGAAACGCTTGCAGCCGTTAAAGAAAAGGTAGGCGATATGCCCCTCGTCCTCCACGGCGGCACGGGCATTCCCACCGACCAGATTAAAAAGGCAATTTCGCTCGGCGTTGCAAAGATCAACGTCAACACCGAATGCCAGCTCTCCTTCCAGGCGGCTACGAGAAGATATGTAGAAGAGGGCAAAGACCTTGTAGGCAAGGGATTCGACCCCAGAAAGCTGCTTGCACCCGGCGCCCAGGCTATAAAGGATACCGTAAAAGAGAAGATGGAAATCTTCGGCTGCATAGGCAAGGCTTGAATATAATATTATAATCAGGTATAAAGCGCTCAGGCGCCGCCCCACAAGGGGCGGCGCCTTTTAATATCCTTTAAAAAAATGCACATACTGTACTCATGAAAAAGAAATTAATCCTTACGGGCGCAGTTGCCGTTCTTATTATACTTTTTGCCTGCGCATTTAAAATAGACGGCGATTCGTCGATAAAAGACATCACACACCCCTACATCAACACATACGAATGCACCTGCGCCACGCTTGGGGACACCGACCTTTTGGACGACTATGAATACCTGCGCATCATTCTTGAAGAAGGCGGACAAATGAAAATTATTTTCAAACAAAAGGACGGCAAATCATATCAATACGAGAGCACATATTCATACGACGAAAAAACGCGCGAACTGACGGCGGAGATGACAATTTTAGGGTACAGATACAAGCAAAAAACGACGATAAAAAACGGAAAATTCACCATTGCGATGCCGCTTTTTTCCAAACAGCTCGTTATGGTTTTTGAAGTTAAATGACGGCGGCTTTGCTGGTAAATAGCTGCATACAAATTATGGGAAAGCCGCGCGGCGCATTTCTGCGCCGTGCGGCTGCAGATATTACCATATTTAATTATTATAAAATATACGCGCATTTATTCCAGGTGTTCCCGAAAAGTGTGTTATTTATTAGCTGTCATTTCGACCGAGCGACAGCGAGTGGAGAAATCTATCAGTAAAACAAGAAATAAGGTGAGATTTCTCCATGCGTTCGCTTCGCTCACTTAGTCGAAATGACGTATTTATTTAAGCTAAACACCTTTCAGGCACTCCCATTTATTCCCAGCGGGAGATTGCCTTTTTTCTTTGGTACAGAACTTTGTCGTTATATGTTATGTACGAGCGCTTTCTGCATTGAAGTATAAGTTTACGCCCGTTTTGGGTGCGGGTATATACCACCTGCACGCCGCCCATAGAGCGTTTGAGCTTTTTTGCAAGACACTGCGCGTATTGACTTTTGGCGCCGAGACAATCGGGACAGGCGAGCGCGCCGCGGTATTTGAAGCTGCCGAACATGCCGCGCGGAATTATTATGTAGCGCGGGTTTTCTATGGGCGACAGCATTTGCTTTATCGCCGAATGAAAAACGTTCTGGTCATGCACCGAGGCGTTGAGCAATTCCACCCTGACGTACATTCCATGCTCGTCCGCCTCCACCTTTGCGCGCGCGTCGGCCGACACCATGCCGTTTTCCTGCATAACTTCGAGCACGCAGCCCGCCATTGTACGGATTGAACGCACGGGACTCAAAAAACTGAGTATTTTATTTATTATAAGGTCGCACAGAACTCCGAGAGAAACAGCCGCTACGATTGCAGCTATTACAGTCGCCAACGTCCTCACCCCACCGTACAGTTCAAAAATGTTGATGGCGATCTGCGAAATGCAGACAGGCAAAATGGAAATGAGGAGCGCCGCAAGACCGATATTTACGAACTCGACGGGCGGAATTTTGTTGTCTTTGGGAACTTTACTTATTTCGTTGAGGCGCACGGATCGGTCGACCGCCCTCTCCCACGCCTCCCTGACCGCCTCCCTTTGGCGCGAGCGCGCGATCATCTGCGCGTTTATGGCGGCAATGCCCTTTTCGTCGAATGGCTGTTTTATAATGGTGACACGGTCTATTCCGCCCTCCACCTCGCCCGTTTCGTAGTTGGGCGCGACAAAACACTCGAAGCGGCGCGCAAGGGTCTGATAATCGCACGAGTCGAGCTTATTTTTATTCTGATTGAAAAGCGCGGAAAGTTTTTCGCCCGTCTTTTCGGCTACGACAAAGGGACGCTCTATCGTGGCGAGGTGCCAGATATTTGCAACCTTGTCTGGCTGGTTGGCATCCGTGCGTATGGCGCGACCGCGCATCTGGTTAGACAGCATGAAACTGCCAACGAAGCTGGCTAAAACAAGGCTGTTTATACAGGGAGCGTCCCACCCCTCTCCGAGCAGCGATTTTGTTCCGATGAGGACATTGATGTGCCCCTCTTCAAACAGTCGGCTGACGGCGCGCACCTTTACGCGGTTGTCGCCGCCTATTTCACAGACCGAACAACCCGCGCCCTCTATCGGAGAAACGCCCGCCAAAATACCCTGCTTGCGCAGAATGTCCGCGCAGTCGTCCGGCAGAATGACGAGGCTGCCAGACAGCGCGCCGACCTTTATGCCCGCCTTACGCACTGTTTCATACACGCTTACGAGGCTGACGCTGTCGGCAGAATTTCCCGAACCGATGAGCGAAAGGCTTTCCTTTTTTATATAATCGGTGAGGACGAGAAGGCGAAGATTTTTGCCCATGTTTTTATATTCGCCCGCCGCGATGTCGGCGATGCTTTTAAGTTTGCCCGCCGACGAAACGAGCTTGCTCTTCAACTTTTTATTGAGGTCGAGCCTGACCTCGCCGCGCTCGACGAGTCCCGCTCTTTTGAAAATATCGAGACAGTTATTGCGTTCGTCTTCTTCTAAGAGGTCGCCCTCGATGAGAAAATTAACCGCGCGTTCGAGCCACTCCATATCGGGGGCGGGCAGACGTTTGACCGCCGCGAGCGACCTAACGAGAGACTTATCGACGGATATCCCAGCATACGAGCACGCCGAAAGCAGGGAGATAATACCGCCCGCGTTTTCGTATAAATAGTCGTAGTCGGTCGAGCGCGAAAGCAATTTGTCGTAAGCGCGTTCGAGCGCTCCGCACCCGATCAGCTCGCCGACAGCAGAAAGGGCGCGCCGCCTGTACCCGTCGAATACGCCCGCTTCCTCCTTAGTTGGATAGTTGAAATAAATATAATCCTGGTGCGGGCAGAGCGTTTTTTGCTTTACGAGTTCGGGGACGAAGATTTCTTCGTCGATTTCGCCGCAGACAGCCGTGTAGCGCTTCCATTCGTTTGCGTCGGCGTCATAGGGCGGGGTGGCGGTAAGCGCAATTGTCTTCACCTTGCCTTTGAGCGCAGACAGGAATTTTTCGAGCGCCTTCTGCCATTCGTTCTGCAAATGATGTGCCTCGTCAAGACAAATAACGCCCACTTTACAACGCTCCACCTCTTTTATAAGGTCGAGAGCGGTATAGTCCGTCCCCTCCTCGTCGTCCTTTGTTCTCTTCATTGCGGCGTGCAGAGCCTGGTATGTTACGGAAGTTATAGGCTTTATTTCGTTGAGATCGCACGAAACGCATTCTTTTGCATCATCTTCGCCGAGAAAATGCTGAATAAATCTGTCGCACCATTGATTGCGGATGGTAGTCGTCGGCGAAAGTATTATGCAGGGCGCATTGAGACGACAGATGAGTTCGAGCCCGAGCACGGTTTTTCCGCTGCCGGGCGCAGCGACTATGTGAATGCGGCCGTCTTTAAGGTATTTATCGGCGCCGTCCAGGATATGTTGCTGATAGCTGCGAAATTGTCCGTTGAAATGCATATTTTCAAACATATTTATATTATAACACGACGAAGTGCAAAATTCAATATGAATAACAATTTTAACCTTACAGAGGCACATTTACTGCGACACCCGTTCCACGCGCGTGCAGAATTTTTTGGAAACACAAAATAATTGAATTACACATTGATTTTTGCTTGCAAAGTGCGCGCTATTATGTTATAATCACAAAGCAATTGAATTTTTGGCCTTGTGGTCAAGCGGTTAAGACGGAGCCCTCTCAAGGCTCAATCCCGGGTTCGATTCCCGGCAGGGTCACCATCTGCTAACAAATCCGAACACCCTTGTTCGGATTTGTTTTTTATAAACTCACCGAGTTCGGAACTCTCTATATCTTCAAATGTAATCTTTTCTTCTCCGTCCTTGTAGTTGCAAGTGATTATCGCGTAATCGTCAAAGAGATAAATGGCGTTTACAAAACCGTCAATTAAAGTTTGTTTTCCTTTCTGCGTGGACAAATCTAACTTTCTGAATTTCGTCAAGCCGAAGTGTATCTGTTCTCTTGTGAGAATAGGTCTTTTTATTTGTTCTTGCGCTATTTCAATCTCTAATTCTTTCTTGCGGTTTTCCAAATCGGAGAGCCGTTTTTTCGTACTGTCGAGAACGATACCTTGCTGTATAGCATTGAGCATATTGTCGATACCGCTTTCGACGTCGGCTAACTGCTGTTGGAGTGCGGGTAAAATCGTACTGCTTTGCATTTGCAAATCATAGAGTTTGTAAGACAACTGTTCCATTAAGTCGTCGTCCATTATCTTCGCCACAACTGCTTTAATAACAGCGTTTTCAATTAAATCTTTATTTATCGCTTTCTTGTCGCAGGTGTGCGTTTTCTTTGCGTTAGCGCACTTGTAATAATGATAAACCGTTCCTTTCTTGCCCGTGCCGCTGTCGCCAAGCATCATAGCCTTGCATTTGCCGCAGAATAAATGAGTGGTCAATAAATACTCATCTTCCGCTTTATGAATAGCGGGCGCACGGGTATTTACTTCTATACGCTTTTGCACTTTCTCAAATAAGTCTGTGTCTATAATCGCAGGAATAGCACCTTCGATAACTATATCTTTGAAACGATATTCGCCTATGTACTTGCGGTTGGAAAGCATACGGCGCACATTGTTATAACCGAGCGGTTTTGTGTACGGCTTTTTGCCGGGCTTCTTTTTCATACGCACGGTCATACCTACGCCGCGAGCATTCATGTCGGCAATAATTGCTTTAATCATTTCGCCGTCAGCAAACCTTTGGAATATCTCACGCACAAACGGGGCTTTGCTTTCATCTATTTGCAAATGCTGTTCGTCATCAAGATAATATCCGAGCGGAGTGATACCGCCATTTGACATAGCCTTTAACGCATTGTCCGTCATTCCGCGTGTTACCTTTTCAGCAAGCTCTACGGAGTAATATTCTGCATAGCCCTCAAGGACGGATTCCAAGATAATACCTTCCGCGCCTTCCGAAATGCTTTCCTTTGCGGACACCACGCGAACGCCGTTCTTTTTTAATACATTTTTGTAGTATGCGCTGTCAAAGCGGTTACGGGCAAAACGGTCTAACTTCCAAACAATAATCACGTCGAAGATACGCTTTGCGCTGTCTTTTATCATCTTCTGAAAGTTCGGACGGTTGTCCGTCTTTGCCGACAATGCACGGTCAATATAACTGCCGACAACTTGTATATCGTTGTACTCGGCATATTGCATACAGTCGCGCAACTGTCCTTCGATACTTTCTTCTCTTTGGTTGTCGCTCGAATATCTTGCGTAAATTACGGCTTTCATTTTACACTCCTAAATTGTTTTTATATTTAGACCACTTCTGCATAAAGTCACTTGCTGTATCAACTAACCATTTTCCATTTTCATAACGCCCGACATAACCACTACAAACATACTGCGGATATTTGTACCAATCGTCTCCAATGGATTTTAAGGCTTTCTTTACATTGCTAAAGGTACGGCTTCCGGGTGTAAGATGTTTGAATGAACAAATTCTGTCAATAAATCCACTCATTGCAAATGCTTGACGAGAATGAAAATAGTCTTGTAATTGCAAAGTGGGCAAAATAATAATCCTTGCATCAAAGGTAAAAGCTTCACATGGGGATGTTTTTAATTTCTTAGAAATATATTGTGAAAACATAGCCGATATGTAACCACTTAAAAGCGGCAATACCTTTTCGATACGATTTTGGAAGTCCTCACTATGTTCTATTTGCTCTTTATTTATAAGTAACGAAATCTCGTCTTTGAACGAATAAGCAAATGTTACATAAGGACAATACTTCTTAATGTTTTCCATTACTCGTTTCATTGTCAAATGGAAATCAGATAGAAATAGTTCTTCATGGTTCTTAAATCTTGCCGTTAAGCCTTTCCCGTCTAATCTAACAACCACACTTTCATCAATCCCGACAGAAGGTACTTGCATAGACACTTCATATTTCTCTAATTTTTCATATGTCGCTAAGGCATAGCTGTAAGAATAATTGGGATAAATTGTCTTTTGTACGGAATCGCTCACTTCATTCTCCTCGATAGTTTAGCATAACAATGTTGACAGATATAGTCATAGTAAAAAATTAATTTTTACTTTCTTCCAATAACTTTAACAATGCATCTTTGAGTTTTGCGTTGACGGAAGAATTAGGATCAAAGCACATTTCGACAAACTCTTTCATTTGCGGATTATTTGCAATTGATTGAGGATTGTAATCGTAAAGTTTGCCTTGCGGTCTATCAGTTCTACCTAAAAGATAGTCCGTTGACACATCAAAATAATCCGCATATTTTAAGAGTATAGGATACGACGGCAGATTGATTGCCGTTTCATACCGAGCAATCAACGGTTGCTTTACATCCAATTCTTGCGAAAGCTTGGCTTGTGATAGCCTTGCGCTCTCCCGTAATGTTCTGAACCTTTGAGCAATAATATCTTTATCCATAAGCCACCTTATAGTCGTTTTCAAATATTATATAACAAATAAAAAATCTTGTCAATACTTTGAAATAATTATTTTAATACGATTGAAGTATTGTTCGACAAAACTTCTCATAAATCGCAAACATTTGTTTTGAAAATCTATTGACTTTGTATTGTTATAGTGATAAAATACATAGCATACCACAGTAGTGTAATGAGTGGTATTGTACCTTTTTGAAAGGGTGTGCCGAACGGATAACGATTAAGAGTTCGGCAGATTCCGTAATGAGCGATTGCTCGTAGAATGCGGAAGGTTTTGGACGGTATAGCCGCCCGTGCCTTAGCTTACGGAATGAGCGTAGGTTTTTTAGTTGTACGCAAAATTCGTGAGCCGTGATAGGCTTTTATAAGTGTACTATTTTTTAGATAATCAAGGTATCTTTTAAGCTAAACTACTACTTACAATTCAATAGAATGGCTAACCACCATAGAGCAATTAGACGTTGCTAAATACGGTTAAAAGTCGGTGATTACGGAAATGTATCAGCGGCTTTTTTGTGTCCTTTTTCAGCTATCTACCACCCTTTGCGTGGACGAGATAAATAAAAAATCACGGAGGAAATCATTATGACTATCAGACCACCATAGTACCGTTTATCGGTATGGCGAGGTACGCAAGTGGCAAGCCACTTGCCGCGCTTGCGCTTGCCTCGTTAGGGGAAATTCTTTCCCCTAATACCCTTTGTTTGTCTGCGGACGAACAGCAATTATCATAAAAATTTTGGAGGTAAAAACTATCGAAAAGAAAGTAAACAGAGCAAGACCATACGCCTACTCTTTCAGAGTATCGGAAGAAGAAAAAGCACTCATTGACAGCAAGGTAACGGCAAGCGGACTGAACAGAACGGACTACCTAATACGGACGTTATCGGACAAACCAATCGTCAGTATTGCAAGCGGAAACGAGATTTTGGCGGAGTTAAAACGGCAAGGAAATAACCTAAATCAAGCCGTGAAAAACAACTACTTCGGGGACATAACCGAACAAGAATTGTTATCCGTTGTGGACGAGTGTAAGAACGTTTATCGCAAGTTATCTACCGCTATCGGAGGAAGTTGAAATGCCGTTATTCAAAGGACTATCAAGCAAGAGTACGCCGAAGAAAGCAATAGATTACATAACCCGCGAAGACAAAGCGGCGTTCGTGAGCGTAAGAAATTTATTCGAGGACGAAGATTATGCGGAACAGTTTGCAGACACTATGCGGCGGTTCGGGAAAGGCAAAAAGTTTAACGAGCGCAAGTATTATCACTTCAAATTATCGTGCGCTCGGAAAGATAACGTAAGCCCCGAACAAGCGCATTTGTACGCGCAGGAATTAGCGGCGATTCTATTCCCCGACGACGAGTGCGTTATTGCAACCCACACCGACACAAAGACGGTACACAGTCATATTATCGTAAACGCCGTAAACCCTATCACTGGCAAAAAGTTGAGAATTACGGAAAGCGACTATACGAAAATGAAAGATGAAGCTAACCGTTTGGGTAGTGAGTTCGGGTACACAAAAACAGACTTCCGTAAGAAAGCGCAGAACAGGAGAACGACGGAAGAAAGCCATATCATTATGAAAGGTGGCACGTCTTGGAAAGAAGATTTGCGGGAAGTTATCGAGGAAGCGAAAAGAGTATCGTCCACGCAGGAAGAATTTATATCGCACCTTGCGTTGTACGGCGTAACGGTAACAAGAAGCAAGACAGAATATTCCTTCCTGCACCCACAAAAGAAAAAAGCTATTCGAGGGCTGAAACTCGGAAACAACTATACAAAAAAGGAGATTGATATTGTCATTGAACAGAATAGACACGGGCGAAGCGGCGAAGCCGTTAGCACAATTACAGGAACTGAACGAAAGCAAAAAGACGGACTTGGAGAGTTCGTTACTCAAAGAAGCGTTGGCGATCTCGAACGACAAATGCAACAGCTAAATAGACAAGCAGAATACGCTCATCAAGGACTTGACTACGAAAGTGAGAGCGTTAGAGAGCGAGAACGATTACAACGTGAACAGGCTGAGCGAGAGCGTATCGAGCGCAGTCAAAGAGATAAGAAGCTTGCAAGCGGAAACGCGCAGTCTGAACAATCGGGTAGCAACGGAAACAAGTCAGGCAATAAAAAGAGCGACAACTACTTTGGAAAATGAGTTGCGGAAAACCATACAAACGCAGTCCACCGAAGTGTTTGCGGAAGTTAAGAAAGAGCTTGACGAGAGCAAGAAACTTTTGGATTCCACGCGCGAAGAATTGAGAGTTGAGCGCGGCTTCCGTAAATTCTTGTTTTGGGCTACGCCTATACTCTTGCTTGCCCAGACTATCGCCATTATTTTGTCGGCGTTATAAAAACTGAATAACCGCTTATAAGGAGGAAAACACCAACAGTTAATGTCAAGACGGAAAAAGAACACCACAGGGATACCCGACTTTGAAATCGACTCCCTTGCAAGAGCATTACTGCCCGCTATTCAAGCCTACTTTGAAACCGAAGAAGGACAAAGAGAGTTTGCAGCGTGGCAAGCCGAAAGGCAACAACGACAACTGAATAAAAAATTAATTAAAGAAAAAGAATCCCGTTAAAGAATATAGGGATAGCCGCCTTTAAGGCGGAACACGGAAACCGCCGAAGTGAGCGGTATATAAATTAAAGAGTTACATAAACACAATGTAGAAGGTTGCGCCGAATATCATAAACCTATATAACGGCAGTCGCCGATTGCTTGATTTGCAATCGGCGGCTATTTTTATAAACTATTCAAAAATTCATTCAAGAGTCTTTTCTGACTTTCATTCAACGCAGATAATTTATCTCGCGACACTACTTCGTCTGTCTGTTCGGTAAAGAAATCTTTTAGTGTTATGTGGAGTGCATAACAAATATTATCAAGCGTTTCTACCGTTGGACATTTTAACCCTTTTTCAATATCCGGAATATAGCTTGTCGATAGCCCTGCATCCATAGCGAGTTGATATTGCGACATTCTGCGTTCTTTTCTTATCTTTTCTATCTTCTTGCCAATCTCTTTTCGATCCATAATGCGACCCCAATATGGTACTATAGTGATAGTTTACCCTATTTTAATCGACATTTATTCCTTTATAGTATTGATTAATTTTCGCTATTGTGGTATAATTGAAATACTATAATGGCATATTTCCGTAGGAGATTCGCGCAAATGATTAAGAAATACAACTTGGAACTCGAAGGACAACGAGATTTTTATGACAGTTACCTAAAACTGATAGATAATTCTTTAACAGTTGATGAGATACTTTCGGATAACACCGACGGTGTGTTAAACGGTAATTTGTTAGAATTCAAAATAAACATTAACGATCTTAACGCAGTTTTATTTCAAGCAATAAAATACTTATCGGCGTTCAGAATAAAGGGTAAACCCGTTCCCTCAAATATTATTTTGATTTCGTTAAACGACGGAAAAGCATTTTATTATCATTCCGCCGATTATCTAAAATACATAGAACAAGTTTATATCGGTAGCGCTTCCAGAGATAATAGCGGTTTTGTCGGCGGGCATCCGTTAGCTGAATTATGTTATATTGATAATCCGTCCGACGAAGCAAAACTTATTTCATTGTTGCGCGAGAAACATTATACCAAAATACATATCGACGAAAACAATATCGTCGGGTGGGCGACTTCCTACTATAAGCAGCATCCCGGAGCGAGAAAATCTGATTTTATCGGCGACTTGACGGGTAAAGTCAAGATTATCGGAGAAATCAGAAAACCCGATAAATTTAAAGAGTACATCTATCCTTACGAGGGCGCGACAAACACAAAGTTTCAATATCTTATGGATAAATTGAACGACGCCATACAAAAGAAAAACTTAGGTGCGTTCTATACCCCCACGCTGTATGCCGAAAAATCGCTTGAATTGGTACGCGAAGCAATTAAGCGTGTCCCTATCGGAAATGATTATATTATTTTGGACAGGTGCGCGGGAACGGGCAATTTGGAACTCGGATTGACTGACGAAGAAAAATCCCACGCTATTTTATCGACTGTCGAATATTATGAATACAAGGTTTTGCTTGAAATACTCGGCGACAAGGTTCGCTATATCATTCCGCCTACTGAAAAAGAAGATACTTTCAATATGGGATTGGTTCGCGGGGCGGATGCTTTAAGCGAAGAATATATTAACAATCCTGTTATAAAACAGTATATTGATAATCCGAAATGTACGGTGATTTTATTTGAAAATCCACCCTATGCGGAAACGACTTCTTTGGAGCACCAAAGAACGAAACAAGCAAAAGCATCTTCGGGGTGGAAAAACAGTTTTGTTGTCAAAGAAATGAAAAAGGAAGTCAAAGGCTCTGTTTCAAATGATTTAGGCAACGCCTTTATATGGTCGGGTTTTAAGTATTATTTGCGCCAACCGACGGATAGCTATATCGTATATTCCCCTGTAAAATATTGGAAAGCACAGCATTTAATCAACAAGCAATTTATAAATGGCTTCGGCTATAACAGAAGATACTTTCATACGAATATAGATGCTTGCATTATGGTTGCATTGTGGGCAAATATAGATTCCGATATAGAAGAAATCTTTATTCGGGGTTATGATATATCTTCGGAAAACACCTTGATAGATTACGGTGTATTGCCTATAAAGCGTGTACACGAGTTTTATAGCACACGCTATTACGATAAACGCATATTTGCTAATTCTATGATAGATGGAATTTTAACGGGACTTAACGGATTAGAAGCCGAAGCTTCGGTCAAAAAAAGAATAAAACCGTTATACAGTTCTGATATGCTTGGTTACTTGGTCGCAGACAGTGTGGGTTTTGATAATCCGGATGCAAAGTCAAGTTTGCTGATTGCGGGACGGTATAATGGCAACGGTTTTTATCTTCACAAAGATAACTATTTGGAAAAATTACCCATGTTTGCGGCAAGCAGATACATAACTTATAATCGCCAATGGACTGAGCGCGCGAGAATTATGAAGTCTGCTGACGGTTATAGGCAATATCATAAGGATGTTGCGAGCGGGAAATTAGAGCAATACTTTCTTAAAGTTTTATTATTTACAGTTTTGGAAATGCAAAATCATATGCAATCGTTCCACGGAAGCGACGGAAGATTTTATAGGAACGAATTATGCCTTGATACAACAAACGGCGACACCGTAGCAAGCGCAGATATTAAAAAACTGAATTTAAACGAAAAAGAGCAAACTTTGATTTCTTTGTGGAACATTATATTCGATTTAGCCGCAACCACAAAAAATTATAATTCAAATTTAACTTACGGTATTTATCAAATTGCCACTGAATTGGATACTTTCGACCACGATGACGAAACAGATAAGAACATATATGATTATCCCGAACTACACGGTCATCTTCAAACATTGAAAAAGCTCGTAAGAGATTACTATAATTCCGAAATCGTACCTACTTTATTTGAATATGAATTATTGAAATAAAATATAATATTAAAGCCTTGTCAAAACGACAAGGCTTTAATACTTACTCTGCATCTATTTTTCAATCTTCAAACTTATAATCGACTTGCTTAACCTCTACAGTTTTGACATTCAAGCAATCAAGTAATAACTCGTCATAAACAGCTATGTTATAACCACCGCTATGTAATGTGCTTTCATAGGCAACACCATCATAACCTTGGCTTTTAACAAATTCAGAAATATATTGTGTCGGAAGATATTCTAACACACTATCACTTCTTCTAAGGGGTTTCGCAATTTCCAAAGCCATCTCTTGGAACACTTTTCTATTAACAAAAAATTGTTCGATGTCTCCCTGATAAAGAAAAGGACTCATCTTAGATATTGATGATAAATCCACTATGCGGAGATCCGTTTTAGTACAAAATTCTCCGATGGAAACAAAATCATATACGCTTGCGCGCACTTCAGTCAAAGCAGTAAGGTTATCTGAAGTCAAATATAAAACGCCAATTCCTTCTGGATTAATGCGCCCCGCCCGCCTTCGTCCCACTGGAGGCGCAAACATTTCTTTTGGTGCAAATCCTGCTTTGCTATCCGCTATTCGAGCTCTAAAAAATTTTGTGCCCTTGGGATAATTCTTTGTTGCTACGGATAAAAATGATGCAAATGCATCTGAATTAAACATATTATTATGGAATCGATTTTCGCGCTTAATTGATTCCGAAAACTGATGCCAACTCAATTCTTTTACAACCCCATATTGTTGTAAATAATCGTCATCGCTTGCTTGAGGAATAATAACTTTTTCAGAATATATACTATTATTTTTTTCAATTATTGGAGAACACAGTTCGATAACCAACTTTTGTATTTCATCCTCATCGCCATTAAAAATATCCCAATCATTTTTTAATGCTTCCTTTAACGGCTTTGCGCCTTCCTCTGTAGATATCATATAGGCTTGTACCAAACCTACAATTTTATCTGACAATAGAGTAGAGGTAGAAATATCATATACTGGAACATTTTTAGCTGAACAAAAATCACAATCTCCAGTTGTTCCGTATTTTTCGATAGTATCTCGAATATGTGCATCTTTAAAACAATCAATGCAACATTTCACAGCTTATATGCCCCCATCTAAATACTTGCTCATTAACTCCAAATGATGCATTATTGATAGTTTTTTTATTGTAGGCAATCCCGGATAATATCCACGGTCAGCATAATCCAAAAGTGTAGATAATGCAAAAGTTTTTTGTTTAGGGTCTCCTTGTGTTTTATACCATTGTGATAGCTTTAATACCGCTTCATAAAATTTGCCAGCAACATCTTCAATTCCGATATTTGAGTCGGAAACAAAGTGATGAATTCTTAAAGATTTATCTTCTGCAAAATATACGATATGAATTGCTACTGCTTGGGGAGCAAAACCGCTCTCATCGTAATGGTTGCCAATAATAGAATAATCGCCAAAGCCGACATTGCCTTCTTCTGCAAAAAATAGATGTTCTTCAGAAAAGAATTCATCATCATTTTTGGCGTAATCGGCATTTTTGTCTTGCTTCTTAAATTTATCATCAAATATAACTTTTCCCATTCCTACTGCACGACGAATTGCTCTCTCGTCAGGGAATAAAGTATATTGAGGTTTATCATTCGCAAAAGCGGTTTTATATGTATCAAGGAAATCATAATTATTTAAAACCACCAACAGCTCTTCCTTGCGAACACCAATCTCTCCAAGAGAAAGAATGACATCATCCATATTGTCTTGAGCGATAATAGAATGTATAATGTTTTTGGGAATTGATTGAAAAGATTTAGAAAAATCGACACCCGCAAAAACTCCTACGGCAGGATTAAATATTAACGCAAGAGGAAGTCCAACGTCACTAAAAGCCTTTATTGTACTATCAAAAGTCGAACTCATTTTTATTGGTTCAACAACAGGAATAACCAAATTGCCAATAAGTTTCTTTTGTGCGAGCTCTTTTAACGCAAGTAGCTCATATTGTCTGCCTCTAAAATATGAAAAATACATTTATTAACCCCCTTGATATTGACTTTGCAATAAATTCTCAATAATAGGTATCTTGTTTGCAAGATGAGCGAAGTACACAATTGATTTTAAAGTATTTGGTATAGATTCAAAATTAGTCTTGGTAATTTTATTCCTCTTTTTTAGTTCTTGGAACGCCAAATTTTGAGCAATAAGAATGGGGATTTGACTAAACAATCTTAAACATTCTTTAAAGTAAAATACCGGGGCTACTTGTGGAAGTGACCCAAAGTAAGATAGTAAAATATTCTCATATTCTCGTTTTCTTAATAATGTAAAAATACATCTATGGTCAAGCAATTCCGTAAATTCTTTAGGTTCTCTACTTCGTACCTTACTGAATATTTTGTCATCTTCCGAAAGGACATATATCCCAACCAAATCACCTAAATCACCTAATTTATCTAATACACGTTCGACATGATCACGCTCGTGTTCAGAAGCGAGTACAGATACTTTACTAAACGCTTTAAAATAATCATATAATTGGTCATTTAACCGTTCAAAATTATCCAAATCGGATTTAATTTCATAAACTCTACCTTCGCCATTAATCATTACAAAATCAGCGATGTGATTGCCGATTCGGACTTGCGACAACGCAGTGGTTGTATTAACATTATGGATACCCACAAGCAACTTATTTAATAGGGTGTTCATATAGTAATACTCGTTCCTATTTGATTGTCCTAAATAGCTATAAATTTCGCTTATAATTTCGCCATAGGTTTTTGATTCGGGATCATTTATATAACGGGTTACCACTGAATCGAATATTGGGCTATTGCCTTTACTAATCAAATCTTCAATTACCTTACGAGAAAATACGCGATTGATGCTTTTACAATTATCAGACATAACAATTACTCCTTTCTCGTTTATTGAAGATAAAGCAAATGGACTATACTACTCCAAATTAATCTTCCTTGTTATTATAGCACAGTCTGTTCATTTTTGCAACACCTATAAATACAATTATAGCAAAACAATTTTTTATTAGTGGCAAGGTGTTCGGATAATTAACATACGGGTCACCAAACAAGTTAAAGGCGAACCCGTTTCTTTTAGGAGACGGGTTCGCCTTTACGGTGTATTTTTAATTTTTTTGTAGGACTTTTAAGTATAAAATGAAAAAAGATAATCTTATCACCGAAATTATGGGCAATAAACAAAATTATTACATAATTCATTACTCTTGTCAAAGTTTAAATGATAATAATGAGGGGCTCTCTCCGCGTGTAACTTCTATTGTAATCCAACATTTAGATACAAAGCAAACCGTATCTTTTTCTACTCATGGTGTGGCTGAGGAACTTGGTATAGCGAAGGGAAAAATCATAGAAAACTTTGATATAATTGAAGCTACATTATTAACGCGTTTTTATTCCTACGTTGAAAGATCCGCGAGCGATTCTTATTGGATTCACTGGAATATGAAAAGTGTAGTTTATGGGTTTGAGCATTTAGAGCATAGATATAGACTTTTAACAAAGAATGAGCCTTATCTGATAGATGTAAAAAAGAGATTAAATTTATCATCTATGGTAGCGCATAAGTATGGTTCTAATTTTGCAGATGATCCTAAATTATTAGGGCTCATGGAGTTAAATGGTGGCAGACACCGTGATTTTTTGACAGGCGATGAGGAAGTAACAGCGTTTAAGTCTGGCGATTATGTTAGAATGTTAAAATCTACTATGTGTAAAGTTAACTTTTACAATATGGTTCTCTATAAAATGAGGGATAATAAACTTTGTACTAAAAATAGATCTTGGAGATACAAAATTAATAAGCTGTATGAACACCCTATCGTACAAATTATAAGTATAGTAGGTGTATTTGGAACGGCGATTTCACTGATTGTTGGTTTAGTTCAGGTGATAAAGAGTATTATATAATTTAAGCGGCGGGTGCTTTTTTGTAAGCGCCCGCCGCTGTTATATATTAAACGCTTTTCAAAAATTCAAGCAGCAGATTGCGCTGTTTGGGGGTAAGGTTGGAAATAGCGGACGAGATGTCTTCCTGTTCCTCTGATACATTGAAAAAGTCCTTCAAAGAAATTCCCAAAGCGTCACAGACAAGTTGAAGATGTCCCACTGTAATGTCGGCAGTTCCTAATTCAACTCTACGCAAATGCGTTTGAGATATTCCCGCAATATCAGCCAAATAATTCTGGGAATACTTATTTTGCTCTCTTAATTGCTTAATTCTGTTTCCGACGTCCATAATACACCTGTGCTTAGTCTTATATAAATAAGTCTAAGCATTTTTTTGTGTATTATTTAGTCTTATAGTGTTGATTTATTAGTCTTTTAAT
>DVIU01000090.1 GCA_018711035.1 Candidatus Scatousia excrementigallinarum | reverse complement strand
ACATTCCAAAAATCTTTGTCGTGCAGTTAATTCCTCGTCCATATCATCGGTAATATAAAACAGATGAACTGTATATTCGATTGAACCTTTAATGAAATACTTATATGAAATATCCCAGTGGTGATAGCTCTCTTTGTATAAAGAAATCCCGTCGGTTCGAGGCGTGGATGTAAAACATCGTCCGCCATCCAAAGTAGCCCCACCCAAAGAATATAATAAGGTTTGATGATAGTAAATATTTATATCATACCACCGAGGACGAGAATCGCACTGATTGAACAGATAAAATTCATAACCATCTTTGCCACCCTCTGCTTGAATATCTTCGAGTGTAAATTCGGGGGCATACTTATAAAACTTTTTGCCGTCATCAGAATCCACCCAATCATAAGGCTTTTGCAAAAACAGCAAGGCGCGATCCAGAGCTGTCGCATCAATTCCAAATCGCTTTTTCCATAGTTTTTCTATAACATTTATATCTGCTGACGCATTTTTTGGAGTGTTTGTATCCATTATCCGAGCATAAATGTTATTAGCAAATACACCTTGATATTGATCTGTTAAATAGTAAGGGGTATTGCGATCGTTACGAATAACAATAACATCTATTATCTTTTTTCCAAAAGTGAGTGGTTGGACATATGCCGTTGGGCGAATACCTCCGGCAAATTTTTTCTCTCGCAAAAACGCAACAATATCTTGTGTCTTTTTTCTATTGGGGTCATTTGCAACATCACAAATAGTATAATCTGTTTCTTCATCAACACCAACGATAATAAGCCCGTCGTGATTAGAAAGATTATTAGCCATACATATAATATCGTGTAATAAGTCAGACTTGTTTTGATACCACTCTTTTTTGAAATCCCAATATTCCCCTTCTTGCCGTAATTCTATCAGTCGCCTTATTTCAGTTCTGAATGATAACACATCCATTTTATTCACCCTGCATTATACCTTTATATACCGTGTCGACCTCGACGAGCCGATACGTTTTATCGTACCGCTTTTTACCATAGCACCGAGGACAGCTTCAACGGTGGTCGGGCTGACATCGGGTAGAATCTTACATATCTCCGCTTTGGAAAGCGGCGTCAAACTGTTTAATATTGTAGCCTCCACACGGGCTTTCTTTGTAATCTTCTTTCCGTGAACAACAGCGAAACGCTTATCGAGTTCCTTATAGCACATATAAAGGGTGGACAAGAAATTTTCGATAAATGGGAAGTAGCTGTTTTCGTTTGTTTCCCAACCAATCGAGGATTGACGGAGCGATTCATAATAATGGGCTTTGTAGTTATTGATCTGTTCCTCAAAGGACACATACTTTCCTGCGTCGAACCCGTTTTTATAAAGAAGCAGCAGAGAGAGCAGCCGCGACATTCTACCGTTTCCGTCCCGAAACGGGTGTATGCAAAGGAAATCCAAAATCACGCAGGGAATCAGTAAAAGCTGGTTGATATTGGCGTCACTGCGAGCTTCCATATAAGCCAGTTCTAATTGTTCCATTGCCTTTGGCGTTTCAGCGGCTGGTGTAGGACGAAAACGAACCCGTCTGTTGCCGTCAGCGTCGATCTCCAAAATCACATTGTCATCGGTTTTGTATTGACCGCCGTATTCATATCCGGCAAAGGACATCATTATTTCGTGCAAGCGTAAAATATCACGCTCTCTGAAATCAATATGTTCAAAGCCCAAATGAATTTCATTTAAGGCGTCCCTATAACCGGCGATTTCCGCCTCGTTATGATTTAACGGGGCGCTGTTTTGATTGACAATCGCAGCGATACGCTCATCACTTGTAACAATACCCTCAATAGCATTAGAACTCTTAATCGACTGTACCTTTGCAACTGCCTCTAACTCCGTAAAAATTTGGGTATATTCCTCTTTTCGCACTCCCGCCATTGTTTTCAATGCCGAAATATTTGAAGTAAGATTCACCAAATTTGCAGGCAGTAAGCCGTTGTTTAAAAAAGAGTAATCGAATTTCCTCATATCACACCATCCTTTCTGCATATTATTGTAGTATATTATATGCAGAAAATCAAGTCACCTCCGTTTTATATGCACATAAAACAGAATAAATTATGCAGGTGTGAGGGGACAATGTGCAGAAACTTATAAAAATCGGTATAGAATGATTACATACTGCCTTCATCAAATGCTCATTTTACAGCATGCCAGTCTTTTTTAGATATGTAATGCCGTCACTATATCCTCTGAGATAAAATCTCTGCCGTTCCATACTGTCGCACTGAATCTGCATGAAAAAAGGTGTCCATCTAATAAGATGAAACGCCCACGGCAATCAGCGGTCAGACATAAAGCCGGACCGCTGACACTATTAAATTTTGTCGTTAATAAAACAGCCTCCTTTTTTCTTTATAGTTTTCGTCAATTTTCAACTTGGAAAAGGAATTGAATAAAAGACGACAAACGCTCAAAATCCTTGAAAATAAAGGCTTTTTCTGTTTGTCGTAATTATACCGTAAGGGCACTCCCACATTTCGCTGCTCATTGACATGGGCTTTACGGCCCTGGCAATCGCTGACCGGGTGGGACATGAAAGCATTGATATTACCTACCGCTACGCCCACCTGTTCCCCACCCGGCAGGCGGA
>DVIU01000089.1 GCA_018711035.1 Candidatus Scatousia excrementigallinarum | reverse complement strand
AAAAGTAGACATGTTTTGGGGTCCCATTTATGGTACCCCCAAAATTTACTTGACACTATTAGTCATCACTAACTTTGCAGTCCCGTTTATAGTACTGCAAGCAATTGAACGTGCCCAACAATACAGCACCGCGATTAGCCTTACCTAACATCACAGAGTCGTACTTAGCCACCACTAACCCTGCCACAAAGAAAGCCCCGGCGCGGGGCCGGGGTGGGGTTAGTGTGTGGCGTGGTAACAGGATTCCCAAATATCAGCCGTATATTGCAGAGAAGCAATATTGCGTTTAGCAAGATCCCTTGTTTTGCCTTCGTTAGGGATATGATGCTTTCTCGGTTTGTGGTAGTGCTTGCCTTTGCCGGGTTCATTAACTACCGCATACCTGCGTGTAGAGCGAATAGAGATAGTAACAGAACCGGCGTGTTGCCCACCGTTTTGGAACTGCTGTGCCATTTTATTCACCTTCTTTCATCATAAATTTTACCTTACGGAGAATTGCTTCATATGCGAGTTGTTGAGCAAGTGCAGTACTTTGCGCTTCTTCGCAATCGTCAATAATGGTTTCAAGATAATTTTCGAGTTCTTTTAATTCGTTCATGTTAGTGCGTCCTTTCTTTATTTGTTGATATAATATTACCATGTTTTAAGAAATTTGTCAAGCATTATTTTTAAAATTATTTTTGAAAAATTTTGAAAATTCTACTTGACAAATTTCGATGAATGAATTATAATTAATCATAGAAAAGGGAAAACACCAAAACATAAAGGAGAAATAAAAATGACTGATTTTGAAATGGTGAAGTTATACGTTAATAACCTTGTAAAGGCTCTTGATGATCGGCAAGAAGAAAACGACAAGGAAATAGCCACTTACCTTAAAGGAATGAAGTCTAGCGCAGCAAGCATTGCGAACTTCATTGACGTAGTTTCAAGAAACAGCAAGTAAAGGTACAGCCCGCCCCGGAGGTTACGAGGGCATTATATTCTAGGAGGTAAACAAAATGAAAGCAACGATTATTAATGTTATCGAAGATTATCCCTTTATTAGCGTTTATTATGCATCGGGTGTTTTCAGAGAATATAAAACGTTTCGGGACGTGCCGGAAACAGTTAAAACGTTTATGCAAAATGCTAATAAGGTTTATCGGGATCAGTTCGGATGCAAAGTTTGGTCTATGCAAGATTAATTAGAGGTAGTAACAGTGAAAAATAAAATAAAAACGGCCCTTGCGGCCGTTCTCTTGACCTTAGGAACCGTTTATTTTCTGTTAAGTGCAATTAATTGCATACAATTTATTATTATCAGTCTTATTGTGTATGCATTGGCCTATAGCATATTATAAGTTACAAAGGTGGGCAATGTCGAACCAAACGTTTTTAATTTGCAGACTTTCAAAATATAGACAGCCTGTATTATACGCAAATTTGGTTAATTCGCCCTGTTTGTTTCTGGTAAACATTTTTGCAGTCAAAAAATTTGGTTTCAAGTCGTCCGTCGTAAAACTGTAAGAACGAATGCAAGAAGGGTCATACTTAGAACTTACGAAAAGCGCGCTTGCTTTTGCGTTAATCCATACACCATAAGTTTTGCCGTTATAAATGAAGTTATATAACAGGTGTGATTTTTTAAAGTCCTTATCGACGAAATCAAAATTATCAAGCAAGAAATCATTGTCAAAAGCGTGTTTACCGTAGGCGGTATTACTCATAATACGCCCAAATTCCGTATTATTGGCGTACTCTGAAAATTCCTTATCTTGAATATGCAAAGCATAAATGTTTTTACTTTTAAATTCCCCATTTGCATTTAGAGAAATATGGAAAAAATCGTAATAAGGATTACTAGACGCAAACGAGTTACCTATAAAAATAACAGGCACACGCTTTCTTGCCGGGTCTGACGGGCGGGCCAGTGTATCATATAAGCGTGCAAATTCTTCCGGCTCATTTTTTAAATAGCGTTTTCCTTTGCGCGGGTCAAGGAAAATCTCCTCAAAAATCATAAACCGCAAGTTAGGCAGATTAATACCCTGTATTCCTGCATCGGTAGAAAGACTGAAAAAATGACAGATAGGCTTGAAAATTTCTTCACCTGTTTTACTTTCAATCATGATCCCCGCGCTTCTTCCCCGGTATTTTATATCAAGTCCGTAATTAAATTTTGTATTAATATCGTCAAAATATTTTTTATATGTTGCCTGTGTTTCCGTTTTGTAACGGCGAATAACACAAAATTCTGCCTGTTTATCGGAATCCTTACAAAACAAATCAAGTCCATAATTTCTACAGCCGGTTGTTTTGCCGTCGCCTTTCGGCCCCGTAACAAAATTGAACAATCTTTGTTTGTTAATAACATCATTAGGTGTAAACCACATAAAATAGACCCCCTTAAAATTATAAGGTTATAAGCGCACCACAAAAGGGGGAACCAGCCCATTAGATAGCAGACGCAATCAAGCGTTGGTTAGTGTCATCTAACATTTGCAATACATTTTATAACCTCTAGTTTATTGTATCAAACTTTTTATAAAATGTCAAGAAAATTTTAAAAAAGAACTTGACTTTTCTATTATATAATGTATAATAGATTACAGAAAGGAGGTGATAACATGAAGTGTGTAAAGGTTTGTAGTTTTGTTCACTACCTGATCGATTCCGACGGTTACAAGAAATTTACTGCACGGTGCGTTGGGCGGATTTCGGAGAAAAAGGCAAGGGATCTTGTCGTAAAACTTGGCGGCCCGACTACGGTATTCGTTGGTGTTGATTACGCAAAACAGGAAATTACCATTGCAGACGAAATTGTGAATGAACACGCAATTTTTGCCGACTATGCAACTGCTACTGATGAAAGCGAGGTTTAATTATGTTTAACGCAAAAGCTATTGTACCTAAAGAAACTCCCGCCACTATGATGGAATCTGCCGTTTTTGGCGGCGCTTATTGTAGCCTGCCTATGACGACCGATGAAGAAAAGAAACTGGTTTTTAATGCCGTTAACCGGGCAACTAAGAAACTGCGTGAAGCAGTTAATATTACCATTCATATGACCGGGTTGTATATCGAACCCGTGGAAATTTCCGAACGGGATGAAAGCGGGGATTACGTGGAGGATGGCCGCACGTCTATTGCGCCGCGTATTATCATTTTTGCGGAAGATGGCACGACTTACGGTTGTTGTTCTCTCGGCGCTTATAACAGCATCAAGCGCATTGTTTCCATGTTCGGTCTGCCGGACACGTGGAAAAAGCCCGTTGATATTGTGCCCACGCTGGTGACGAACGGGAAAAATCAGGTGTTGACGATTAACCTTGCTTAAATCCTAAGAAAGGAGAAACCCCGCACTATATCATAGTGCGGGGGTTTGTATTATGGCCAAAAAGCGATATCAAGTCAGATTTACAAAGGCTGCATTGCGGGATTTGTCAAAAGCTGTAAGCCGCTATAATAGTATGCTTACCCGATATCAAAAAACAGGTGGAAAGACTATCGCTAAGCGCGCGGACGTTTCAGAAATCAAATCAAGTGTAAAAAATACTGCTGAACTGCGCGAATATATCAAACGATTGACAGACTATAGAAAAGTATCTGATTTTAAAACGGAGCATTTACCCGGCTACCGTTTCAAGACGACAAGGGGTGAACGGAGATCGCTAAATAGATTAGACACAGCCGCAAGAAGAAGATACAATAAAGAAATTGGGCAGTTGAAAAAATCAATTGTGACTGCATCTAGCGAAGAAATTATAAATGATATTCTTCCTAAAATTGCTGAATTGGAAGCTCGCCCCGTTGTTGTAAGCAACATTAAAAATAGACAATCTTTTGCTAAGATTTTGACAAGATATGAAAAAGAGCGTTTGCGTCCTGAATTAATTGAAACGGGGATCACACTTAGTCATTATTTAGCAGCATTTTCAGCAGTTGGCCTTGAAAATGTTACGGGAGGGCGTGAAGTTTTCCATAAATTATCTAATTTTAGTGACCGTGAGTTTGCCGTATGGATGGCTGAGAATGATTCTATTGATATTGATTTTATATATGATTTTGGTATTGCACCGCGGGCAAAAGTTAATCAAATTTCGGCACGGTTAGGAATGGATATAGATAATCTACTATGAATACTAAAAATATGTATTCTTGCGATTTTGAAACGACACCTGACCCGGCTGACTGTCGGGTTTGGGCCTGGGTTGCAATTAATATTCTAAATACTGATGAAAGATTTTACGGCAATACGATTGAAGGTTTTATACAATGGTTAAGTGGAAAATCCAAAAAGTGCTATTTTCATAATTTAAATTTTGATGGCAGTTTTATTTTAGATTATCTATTAAAAACAAACTGGAAGTTAAATAAATCAAAAAAGGATTTACAGCCATACGAATTTAACACGCTAATTAGTGACAAAGGTTTCTTTTATACAATGGCTTTAAAATTTCCTAAATCAAATATAGAAATTATTGATTCACTAAAGATATTGCCCTATAGCGTCAATGCCATTGCAAAGGGCTGGCGCTTGCCTGTACAGAAATTAACGATTGATTACAAAGAATATAGAGAGTATGGGCACGAACTAACAGACAAAGAAAAAGCATATATTACGAATGATGCACTAATAGTCGCTCTTGCTCTAAAGAATGTTTTTGAAGAAGGTTACCATAAAATAACAGCCGGTTCAAACGCGTTCAATTTTTATGTTGAAAAATGTGCAGGCGGGAAAAAGAGATTTAAGAAAACTTTTCCACCTCCACAAAACGATAGCTATTTACGTAAAGCATATAGAGGTGGTTTTACCTACGTCAACCCGATTTTTCAAAATAAGAGTGTAGGTGCTGGCCGGGTATATGATGTTAATAGTCTGTACCCATATAGTCTACATAGTCCGCACGCTTTCCCATATGGTGAACCCGTGTATTTTACAGGGGAATACCAACGCAACGAAAAGTACCCTTTATATTTTCAACGTTTCTATGCAGATTTTAAACTAAAGGACGACCACTTGCCAACATTGCAATTAAAAAATACGCCCGGTTATATCCCTACAGAATACATCACAGAAAGCATTAATAGCAATACGCCCATTACAATGACCAGCATTGACTTAGCTTTATTTTTTGAACATTACGACGTAGAAAACTATCGTCCTATTGATGGTTATATGTATAAGTCAAAAATAGGTTTATTCGATAATTATATTGACTACTTTTATGAACAAAAACGAATTGCAAAAAGTGAAGGTAACTATGCAAAATACCAGCTTGCGAAACTAATGCTTAATAGCTTTTATGGCAAAATGGCCACTAACCCGGTGGTTAATAGTCGATGGCCCTACTTGAAAAATGACCAGGTTGCATACTATCCGGGCGAACCCGAAACTAGGGAACCTGTGTATATTCCCGTCGGTTGCTTTTGTACCGCTTACGCGCGGGACACAACAATTAGAGCCGCTCAAAAATGTTATAATCGTTTCATGTATGCAGATACTGATTCCTTGCACGTTTTGGGCGATTATGATGTACCCGGTCTGGATGTTGATGATTACAGATTAGGCGCTTTCAAGCATGAATCTACATTTACACAAGCTAAATATCTGCGTGCAAAGCTGTACATGGAACAAATCATTACAGGAGAAGGAAACGATTTTTTGTTGTGTGAATGGGATGTAAAGGGCGCAGGAATGACTAAACGAGTAAAAAATTTTGTGAATCTAAATAATTTCTGTTATG
>DVIU01000088.1 GCA_018711035.1 Candidatus Scatousia excrementigallinarum | reverse complement strand
GTTCGCATTACAATGAAGACTTACTTTATCGTATGTTCGGTATCAATGCCGAGCTTCTCATCGACCATGCGTGGGGGTGGGAGCCTTGTACCATTGCAGACATCAAGGCATATAAACCGCAGGCAAACAGCCTCGGTTCAGGTCAGGTGTTGCAGGAGCCTTACACTTATGAAAAGGCAAAGCTTGTCGTAACAGAAATGGCAGACGCGCTCGCGCTCGACCTTGTTGCAAAGGGGCTTGTTACAAATCAGTTAGTTATGACCGTTGGTTACGATTGCAACAACGAAAACTACGACGGCGAGTTTACCTACGACCACTATGGCAGAAAGATACCCAAACACGCGCACGGCACATATAATCTCGACGAGTACTCCTCTTCCGGGAAATATCTGCGCAATGCCGCAACGGAGTTGTTCGACAGAATAGTCGATAAAAAGCTCAACATTCGCCGCCTGTATATAACGGCAACAAAGGTAGTACGCGAAGAGGATGCCCCGCAGGACGGAGCAGAGCAGCTCGACCTGTTTACAAACTATGAGGAAGAAACAGCCCGCAGAGAATTGTTTGCTACTGAAAGTGACAAGGAGAGAAAACGCCAGAAAGCCGTGCTTGCATTAAGGGAAAAGTACGGCAAAAATGCCGTGCTCAAAGCTACGAGTCTTGAAGATGGCGCAACGGCGAGGGAGAGAAATAATCAGATAGGAGGACACAAGGCATGAGCGACTATGACGATATAATCAATCTGCCACATCATCAGTCAAAAAATCACCCGCGCATGTCTCTGCACGATCGAGCAGCGCAGTTTGCGCCGTTTGCTGCCCTCACGGGCTATGACGATGCCGTAAAAGAGGCAAGGCGACTTACAGACAGCAAGCCTGAACTTGACGAAAATCAGCTTGAAGAACTTGACCAAAAGCTCGCCGACCTGATGACCCGCATTGAAGAACACCCCGAAGTTACGATAATCTACTTCGAGCCTGACGATAAAAAGGAGGGAGGCGCATATGTCACCTGCGTGGGTAAAATAAAGAAGATAGACGGTTATAAGCGCGTATTTATCTTTGAGGATGCCAGAAGCATAAGCATAAAACACATTAAAGGAATAGAAAACCTAGATTAATAGCACTAAATTATGGTGGATAATTTATTTGTATAGTATTGACAAATAGTTTTTTTATGATACAATAAAATTAGGATAGTTTTACAATGATGATATTTTGTATAATTTTGCAAACATAATTTAAACGATATGTTTTAATATTAAGGGAGGTATACTCCAATGAATATTTTATTTTAACTGCACAACGAAATCTGGTGGGTTTCTTTGTGCTTTTTTATTTTGTTGAATGAGATGTCATATAAAGTATTAAAGCATTGAGGTGAATTATGAAAAAGTTTATTAACACATTACTAATATTTTGCATGTGCTTTGGAGCGTTATGTATTTCATATGGCGCACAAGAATATGGTACAGAAGATACTTCCATTAAAGATAACAATAATTCATATGAGAAAATTGAAATATTGGATAGTGTTCCAAACAATTTTGGATTTGAAATAGAAAAAGATAAGTATTTAACTGATAAAAATATTGATTCATATGTGTCGGTTAAAGATGTCGTTGGTGATAGCGTTTCTCTAACGGTCGAAGATGCTGGTGATAGTTACTACATACTACCTAAAGAGCCTTATATCGCGGGGAAGTCATACAATATAAATTTAAATAATGTGAATTTTAAAAATGCGTCGTACGGTAACAGTTTAACATTTACGATTGAATCACCAGTTGTAGAAAATGTATCTTTTTCTTCGAATGTAAAAACTTTTGAAAAAGACATCGTGAAGAATATAGATACAGAAAATAAGATCCTATATATATATGAGAATTATGATGAACAACTTAATGTGGGCGATATTTTAATCATTCCAACTGTAATTCATGAGACGGATTTTTTTGTGGAAAAAGCCTATAAGGTGGAAAAAATAGAAGGTGCTAAAATTACGTATTCTACTCCAGAAATACAAGAGATATATTCTCAATTTGAAATAAATAATACATATACTGCTGAACAGGTCAAACCCTACAGCGATGATGAAATTAAATACCAAATATTGAAAAATCCAGAAATTAAAGCTGTAAGTAAAGCGGTATATGATATGACTAATAATACTAGTAAGAGAAATTTTAGCACATTTAACACACAAGCTGCTCCAGAAAAAATTAATGTAGAATTTAATAGTTTTGATCCATTAGATGTAATGGTAACAATTAAGTGGAAGTTAGGTGATAATGTTAATCTCATTATTGTTTTACGCTATGAGAAAACCACGACTGTTTCGTTTTATGCAAATGATGCGGAAAAAAGACAAATTACTAGCGAGAGTGGTAAGTGGACAATTTCGATTGATATAACTGGGGACGTTGTATCCCCCGATGTGCAAAAACTTTTTTCAAGTATTAGATATCGCAATAAATACATTGTCAGTCTAAAGGAATCATACGATGCCGATAAACAATTACATAATGTCGAAAAGCAGTTAAAAAATCCAAATTTGACGCAAGAAGAAAAAGATATGCTTGCGCTAAAACTCCAAATAGCTCAATCAGCAGTAGATTACGCTAATCTTGATAAAAAATTCCTACAAATGGAAAATAAGAAAGCTGCTATGTTGGAGCTTAAAACATTAACACAATATTACAAAACAAGTATGAAAGAATCTGGTTCTGTAATTAAATTTGTCCAATTATTTTTCCCTGTAGCTCCTGGTGTGGCATTTACTACTGATGCCGGGGCGATTCTGGACTTCTCTGTTAGTGCGGCTCTTAATAGCAAATTAGTGATAAATTCAATACAGGAAGTCGGGACGGTATCTACAGCCAACTCTCAAGAGGATTTCTATAATGCTTTTCATCAAGTGTCTGGATTTGTTGGTATATGTGGTGAAATAGAATTTAAGATAGGAGCTCAAATTGGAGTAGGTGTAACGATAGCTGGCGTATTTAATTTAAACTTAACATTAGAAGGAGGTCTTTATTTTAATTTTAGCGCATTAGGGGCAATTTGCTTTGGAGATAGTGCTAGTCTTGGACTTTCTGAAGAAGAAAGTGATTTGTTTGCAGAGGCAAGCGTTACAGATAATTCATCGATAGTAGGCACTATCAATTATGATGTCGGATCATACTATTTATTAAATTATAAAGTCAGTCTAGATCTATGGGTAATTGAAACGTCAAAAACATTTGAAATTATTGGAGATAAAATTTCATTTATCAAGAACGACGAGGAAAGCAATTTCTTTTTTAGGGAATTAGTTTTTGAAAATGAAACAAACCTTAAGACATTTGATGAAATTATTAGCTCTATTAACGAAATATGCAACAAGGGCACGAGTTATGATCCTACCCCTGTGTTTGAATTACCACAAGGAGCTGCCACAGTTTCAATACCGAAAATATTCATTCGACGGATTGATTTAATTAGTGGCGATGTAACTTATAGCCCTGTTGATGCTAAACAACTATCATATATTAATGAAGAAAAGGTCTTCTTTAATGAATTAACTTGTTATGCACGAGATTATTACGAACCTGTAATTGATAATAGGGTTAATATAAGACTTGAAGATAATGATAGTGGTGATCTCGTATTACCTATAAGAATTGTTAGAGAGCCGATAGCTGTTCAGAGTATTAATTTAAAATTAGAAGATAATACAACGGTTATAGGGCTTACAGAAAAGAAATTAATGTCAGTTGAATTATTGCCTTATAACGCTACATATGCTAATTACTCATATAAAATTAATAAAATAGAAAAACCAAATCATACTTATTATAATGGTAACTTAACACAATATGCTACTATTGAAAATAATTATCTTACAACGACGGATGAAATAGAAATTGGTTCGAGAATTTTTATCACAGCTGTCGCAACAGAAGATGATGTAGAAAGCTCTACATTAGTAGTTACTGTGAATCGAATAGAAATAGAAAGGATACAGTTCAAAGATGATTTTTACCGTAATGATATAAACCTCGGTGAAAAACTAGGAATAGAACTATCTGTATTTCCAACAAATGCTACTTTTAATATTTTAAAAGATGAAACGGTTGATGTTTATATTTCTAAAAATAAAGAATGCGCCACAATAAATAAAATTGATGACTTTCACTATGAGCTATACGCGTTTGATAATAATGAGAATATAGGTAAAGTAATCACTGTTACTGTTGCTATAGGCGACTATTTAAGAACGTTTTCATATACTATTGGCGCTATTCCAATTGAAAGTATGACCTTGTACAATGCAGAAACTCAAACCGAGTTAGATAGTACGATATCACTCACCAGAGGGGGGATTCTAAAAGTATCAGCAGTAATTAATCCAGTAAATGCTAGTTTAAAAGAGGTTAGTTATAATATATTTGCTGATATTCCTAACTATGGTAGATATGTGTCCATAGATAGTAATGGCACATTAAAGATATCAGATAACGCGCCTTTTGGAATGGAGATTTTTTTGTCGGCCACAGCAATGCATAAAAGTACGGGTTCATATAAAATTGTTGTTGAACAAATACCAGTTGAATCAGTAATGCTAACTTCTGAGTATAGCTACATAGAAAAAAATACAATAATATCTCTAGAAGCTTATGTCTATCCTGAAAAGGCGGATATAGAATCAACAACGTATAAGATAGTAAATGAAGCTCCAGGTGTATTTATATCAGGGAATAGACTATTTGCTTCGAATAACGCAGTGGCTGATTCATATGTAGAAGTGGTTGCTGTAGTAAATGGTGTACAGAGCAATAAATTAGTTATTTACATTGTTGAGGATATTTCCGATACTGTTTTACCGTCAGATGATGAAACACCTGCTACTGACGAATTCGAATATATAACATCCGATAATCGTCAAGTAGTAGGAAAAAATTCAGAACAAGGAGCAAACGATTGATAAGGAGGTGTATTATGAAAATTTTAAACATAAAAAAATGGTTAATTGCCGCATTTGTAGTTTCTGTAATACTGTGTTCAATTCTGCTGATATTAAATAGTAATTTTAATAATGTTGCTTACGCTGATAGTAATAGTTCTTCAACTTCTAATACTATTCAAATAGATGGATCTAAAAGTGTGTATAGAGGAGAAAGTGAAAAATATATAGCAAGAAGTACAAGTGATTTTAGTTTTATTGTTTTTTCTGTTGATGATAATAACATTATAATCCAAGAGGTTAATGAAGACAGCGTTATTTTGTATATAACAGATGATGCCTTGCTATATAGTGTTTTCACCCTTACAGCGGAAGATCAAGTGACTAACGCAAGAGCAACTCTTCAAATAATGGTGCTACCAGTGTATGCTGACTCTATAGAAAAGGTTGGCATGAGTGTAGGTGGGGTTCCGATAGACAGTGAAAATCCAATAGTACAACCTGGGGATAAAATCGATATAAGGATTGAAAGTTTCAAAGTCGATGATGTTGTCTATGGTATTTCAAATAATGTTACATACCCCGATTTTGCTGTTGTGTTAGATGATTCATCTACAGGATTAGCAACAATTGACGAATTTAAGATTTCTGTTTTAGTTTCAGAAAGTCAAACTGAAGATAATCCTTTTATAAAGTTCACTATAGTAGTAATTCAGCATAAGGCACCGTTGCAGATTCAAAATTTAACAAAGGAAATTGTTGTCAACATTTATAACCCAGTTAAAAGTCTAACCGTTGAGAAAATTTCAGGTGAATCACATAGGGATAGTACACTTAAATATAATGTCCGATATAACGCAAATAATGTTGCATCAATAAAAGGATATAAAATTAGAGTTGTGCCCATAGAAGACGCCATAGTTGATAATGAGAGTTATTTTGATGTATATTCTAATACGATTTATGATTTTAGTATCGAGATAGACAAGCAGGCGCCATATGGGGCAGGTATAACAGTATATGTGATAAGCATGGATAATAATCAAATTTATGATGAGTTTAGTGTATTAGTTAATTTACTTGAAGAGAGTTATAGCGTAGAATATTCAAAGGATTATCAAGGCGCAAATAATCCAAATAATGGTATTCAGCTTATAGAGGTAAATAATAAAACTCAATTAAGAAATAATTATAATGTTGACTTTTACTTGCGTGGGGCAACAACTCAAACATTATATACAGTAGGAGAGTTGCGACAATGGGGAGTAGATATTGAACTTACATATAATGGCGGGGGTTATTTAGAGATTATTGATAACAAAAAAATATCAATGAAAAACAATGCACCTGCCTATACAAATAATCAAAAAACTACGTTTCAATATCAGATTGAAATTTCTGATGGGAAAAAAAGTTATGCCACTATTAATAAAAGCATAGAAGTCTTTAGACCATTAGGTAACAGTTTGCCAACTTCATTTTATTTATCAGGAGCAAGTAATGGATTAATTACAACTACAAGTTACAGCGTAGTAATTACATTGCAAGGGTCAAATTTCACCGCAAGGGCTTCCGATATAGCTTTTACTTCCAGCGATCCAACTTTTACAGTAAATAACAAAATTTTCAAGGCGCTATCACCAGCCAGTGCAAGTGACTTAATTACTATAACAGCATATAGCACAGCATATTATAATGGTAAAGACTTGGATAGTAATTGGCGGCCTCAATTAACTGTAAAAAGGCGCTTTGTGGCATCGCAAAATCATTTAGCCAAGTTAAAAAACGCTTCTTCAAGTGACACTTATTATTTGATAAATGATATTTCTCTAACGGGATATTGGACGCCTATTTCATTTAAAGGTACATTAGAAGGGCAATATCATAAAATTTTAAATCTCAAAATTAGTGCTTCAACTAATAAAGATGCGCCTTATGGATTATTTAGTGAGAATTTGGGAAGTGTAAAAAATTTAATACTTTCAAATTATACAATCAATATTTCAGCCTCTAATTCTGCTTTTATTGCTGTAGGTGCAATAGCCGGGTTTAATGGCTATCAAGCTCAGGTGTATGATTGCACAGTTGAAAAGGGTACAATAACGGTTAATTATCATTATGCACATGTGGGAACTATCGTGGGTCAGAACCAAGGATTGATATATAATTGTTTTTCAATGCGTGATAATGTAGTAAAAGGATATAGCTATTTGGGTGGTATAGCAGGCTTTAATACTTCAGGAGGAGTAATTCAAGCTTGTAACTCATATACTGATATTTATTACACATGGAATACCGAGAATAAAAGCGTTGGCGGAATAGTAGGGTATAATGATACTAATTCTATTGTGACTACTTCTTATTATGGAGGTTATATAGAATGGAAATGTACTATAGATGATAGTAGCATCAAACCTAGTATTGGTTATATAATTGGATGCAATAAAGGCAACTATTCATCTTGTCAGACAATCTCACCGTCAAATTTAATAGAGTGCAAATCTGGAGGATGGTGGCTATGGTCATGGAATCAGTCCGATAATTGTTTTAAAATTGATGGAGGAAATATTGGAAGTGCTTAGTATTATTAATAAGCAAGCTAAACAATGAGGGCGTAATATATAAGGTGGGCGATGCTCACCTTATATATTATTGAAAAATTTAATAATTTTTCTTAAGAAAAAATGATTCTCAGGATACGTCAGAATCCTGAGAATCAAAATTTATTTAATTAGATTTATGTATCATGCTAGTAAGAGTAGATTTATAATTTACTGCTCTACAGCACAACCGAAACCAGTGCTTGGTCGTATGGTTCCGCAAGTCGCCCCCTGAGGGGAAATAGGTCCACCACCGCAACTTCCCATAATTTCATTGCAAGTAATTATCATTGGTCCACCGGAGGAGCAATTTGTAAGAGGATTAATGGGCGGATTAAGACAAACTATTGCTTGCGGTGGAGTGGGCGGGGTAATAGGATTACATAGCTCACCAGAAATAGCTAGACTGCTAGCCAAATGCTTGCTTTCGCAAATATCATCAGATTCGGGTGCCCAAATGAGGTCGTTGAGAGATTTCATATTTTCCTCCTTTTCTTTTATTATATCATATAAGGAAAAGTATGTCAATATGAACATTAAAAAAGTTAAAAAAAATTATCGAATATGCCTATTGAATAAATAGATTAAATATGGTATAATTATATTAGATTATGATAACATGAAATATCGTATATGAGGATGGAGAATAATGAATAAAAACATAATATTAATCGGCGTTATAGCAGTATTGATAACGATGTTAAGTGGGTGCAGCTATCAGGCTAAATATAGCCTTTATGAGCAAGGTGTGCGAACAGAGATATATACTGCCGCGGATGAAGAGTCTTTATGGGTGGATTGCCATACTTATACAACGGAAAACGCAGATTATTATTTTGAAGCGACTTTGGATAGTCAACAGACAGACGAGTTTATAGATACCGCAGAGCAAGTGCTGACCGATTACCCGCAAGATAAGGCAGAATTTGTTGTGGGAACGTCCTTCAATACCGCTTACGTCGGCTCGATCCGCAATGCCGTAAACACGGTCAACCGAACGATAGACACATTTTATTTTAACATTGGTGATTTGTCGCATTTGAGTCTGCTGATCGAACTCAATGCCAAAGAGTACGGCGAGGCAACGCCCTATGGCTTGCTCTACGCATATAGCTACGGGCAATGTATTCAATCGGGATATGAAGTGCCCGAAATAC
>DVIU01000087.1 GCA_018711035.1 Candidatus Scatousia excrementigallinarum | reverse complement strand
TATGACGGTTAAACAGATGACGATCAGGGCGATTAACATCGCCTTTTGCTGCTTCATAGCCTGCTTCTCCTTGCCTTTCGGCACGTAAGAGGCTAACCTACGTGTGTAGAGCATAGATATGGCCTCAGATTAATGTTAAGCGTCTTGCCGGACGCGTAATGTTAACTGGGGCTTTTCTCTATCTGCCTTTGGTGTTGATGCCCGAGGCAGATAGCCTCAAGCACCCGCAGCAATTCTACTTAACTACCGTTACCTCGCCAATATGAAATCAATCAGAAAGGTGATCCATAAGAACAACAGCAAGACAATAAATTGCCATTACAGCAGCAATAGCCAGCGCACATTTGAGAACCAGCACCACAACCTCCTGTATTGGACGTACACCAGTCCTGATAAATATGAGGCTGTCTCGTCAGTGATTCAATACAACTACTGGGTATAGTTTCTATGATTTTGTTCTGTGGAAATGGAAAACAGCAACCAGTCACCACCAGCACTTCTTTAAACATGCCAAGTCACACGCAAGCCAACATTATAGTTCCCTTTGAGCGAGCAGATGAAGCTAGCAAAAATATTGATCACTTAGGATGCATTACTAACGTTGCTATGTGTTAACGAACAGGGAGTGGGTCATCAGCATAAATATTTATGCAGTAGGTTTCTTTTAGGACTAGATTAATCAAAAACATTTAGATAAAATTATAAAATCAAGAAATTGGTGGCAATTAATCTTTAATTGTGCCAGCTGAATTTCGTTATTATAGAAGATTAGCTTTTTTTTGAGTGTTTGGAGAGTAAAATGTTAGAACCACCAAAGAGTTATAATGAAATGTTGCCTATGCTCCATAAGGCGACTTTTATTACTACATTTATATTTTACCTATCATTAGTCATTTATGGCTACATGCCATTGGTTGGCATTAATGCCAAGTATATCCCCCCCGTTAAAGACTACGAGGAATTTATTAAATGGATATTAACCTTTGGCATATTACCAATTGCATCTTCAGTTTTTTGGTCAGTAATTAGTGGAGCTTTAGATCTACATAATAATGTAGCAAAAATTATTGGAATAAGGAAGATGTGGGATAGTCATTTAATTATTAAACCATTAGCAAAAATTGCAGGCGTTACGAGAAAATTAACTACTGATGAATCTCACAAGGTAATGAGTAAACTGTATTACCCAGAAGTTAAAGAGTTAAAAGACAAACATTACGTTGAACTTTTCTGGAACAAAGTTTATTACTTTTGGGTTTTCTTTGAACATACAGTAATCGCATTTGTTACTATTTTAATAATAAGTATCGCCAAATTAACAAATATATTCTCTGTTACTGGCTCTTTAATTAATCTTTGGTTGTGGATTATTTCTCTTGTCGCATTTGACTTCCTTATTTTCATAGCATCAGTTAAACCAAGAACAGAAAGCCAAGTAAGACAAATACCTGATAGCAAAATAAAAGAATTCTTTAACAATAACAATATTTTTTAAACGAGGTTGATTTTGAATTACAAAATAAATGGAATAAACATACGTTCAGAAAATGCAGCGAAACCGCACACTATGCCATCTAACTATCTCTGTAAACAGATTGAAAGCACTAATAAAAATGGCAATGCCCTTGATTTTGGATGTGGAAAACTTAGATATTCAGAACAATTAGTAAATAAATTTGAAACTGTGACATTTTTAGATTCCAGAAGACAACTAGAAAGAGTGCAAATTATCAGAGGTGTACAAACCACGATTCCAGATTACGTGATAAATAACTATAAGAATGCTAATATTGTTTCTTATGAAAATATAGATAAAATAACAAATCATTATGATTTCATACTTTGCGCAAACGTGCTTTCCGCAATTCCATGTGAATCCACAATTCACAAAGTCCTCAGTGCGATTAGAGAATTATTAAAGAGTGATGGTGAAGCACTGATTGTCAATCAATACAAAAGTTCTTATTTCAAGAGGTACGAGAGCGGTATTAAACATTTGCATGGGTATATATACCAAAACTCTCGCAATGCTTTCTACTATGGTTTATTAGATGTGGATACTGTAAGTAAAATATGCTCAGATAATAATTTAGAAATAATAAAATCATGGAGCAAAGCAGGTAGTTCATATGTGGTTGTTGGTAAACATATACATATTTAGTTTATTTCAACAAATTATTAGAAAGAGTGATTTGCTTGTTAATTATTAGCTCGGCAGTGCCGGATCAACATGACCCTGCCACTTAGGCCATTGCCGGTTTACCTACTTTTGTAAGGTTCAGCATGAAGTTTTTATATACTCTTCCTAATATAAATAGTGATGCTCGCTTATGTTAGCTGCTTCTTGTACATAGTAGCCTTCTCCGACAGTACTGCAATGAGCGGAGAGTAAAAGTCGATAAACAATAAGGAGGTTCACAATAAATATTTCTCGGTGAAACTTTCAAAGCATTCTCTGTTTTGCTAAATCGACAATTATAAATCAACAACATTTAGTGTTATATCAATATTATTTAGCCTTGCAATCTCTGATGAATCACTTGCTATTTTAGCTTTTAATTTATCAATATTAATCATATCTTCATGGCTTATATAAACCATATCACCTTGGTTAACTTTAGATTTGTTCACTATGGCTTGAATAACAGACAAATCATCCATTACACCTCTCATAAATTTCACCATGCTTTGATCTTTGAAGTCAGATATCGATTTTGAACGTTGCTTACGTTGAATTGTTCCTTTTGTAATTACTTCATTAATTTCTTTTAAACCAGTGAGCATATCAGACAGACTGCCTTCGCAACTCATCCGATGTTTTATTGCATTGCGATTAATAATATTGAGTATAATTTCGAGTGAATCTTTATCACTCCATGGATGTAATGATGTATAATCATGATGGCGTCGAATGGCGTCAATCATATCCTGGACCATATCTTCATCTGCTTTATCGCAAAGTTCATTCACGAAATAGCTGGGGTCGATTATTTTA
>DVIU01000086.1 GCA_018711035.1 Candidatus Scatousia excrementigallinarum | reverse complement strand
GAAGAAAAAGCCATGGGTAAATTTATTATATCTGTTCCGGACGGGAGGTTAAAACCTAACAGAATCGAGTGTAAATCGTTAAAATTTGAAAACAAAGATTTTTATAAATGTCCTGTTAAAGTAAAAATTGAAATAGGTTCTACAAGATTTACAGTAAAGGATTTAAAAGGTTTAGAGCCTGAAGATATAATTTTACTTGAAAACAGCAACCTGCAAGTGTGGAAAGTTTTTTTGCAGGATTATACCAATAAAATGTTTATAGACCCTAATATGGAATTAGTTCATCCGCTGGATGATAACGGAGGAGAAGAAATGACTGAAGAACCAAATAACTTATGGGATAGTATAGAAGTTGATATGTACGCAGAATTGGATCCCGTAAAAATTACTCTCGGTGATTTGAAAAAAATTGAGGAAGGTCTTGTTGTCGATGTCGCAGCTTTATATGACAACAAAGTCACACTGCGTGTAGAAAACAAGGTTATCGGTCATGGTGAACTTGTTATTATTAACGATAGATATGGTGTAAAAGTCAGTGATATTGTTCAGAAAAGTGCAGATGAGGTCGAAGAACAGGTGCAGGGTGCTCCTCAACAGCAAGTGCCTCAGACACCTCAGGCACCGGTGGAATATGATAACAGCCCTGCTCCGGAAGGCCCTCCTATGGCTGATAATAATGCCGGCGCAGATGATGAGGATGAATTTGATTACAGTGACTTTGAACTGGAAGATGAAGATATTTAATTGAAAAAAGAATCGAGGGGATTATGGGAGGATACTTAGTTAATTTCGCAGTTTATACTATGGCAATGATAGGTTTAATATTTTTTGCCTTAATGATGTATAAAAAATTTGCTATCGGAGGCGACTGTTCAAAAAAGTCTGGTTTTCTTGGAGTCGAAGAATCTATCTCTATTGCACCTCGTAAAAATCTTTACGTAGTGAGGGCAGGTAATGAAAGATTTTTGATAGCAGGCGATGTTGATAAAACTACTTTAATATCAAAACTGGATGATGGTTTTGAACATCGTATTGATAATCAGCCGCGCAGGGAATCACCTGTTTCTGCGGCAAGTATAGATGATTTGCCTGTAATATCAGCATTCCCTAAAAAAGGAAATAATGTCCTTCATAATATGGTTAGAAAAATTAACAACTAAGGAAGTAAATAATAATGCAGAATGTTTTAAATGATATAAATCCGGTAATACAAATATTAATTGTAATGACGTTATTTTCGTTGTTGCCTCTTGTATTCTGTTGTATGACAAGTTTTTTACGATTCGTCATAGTTTTTTCTATGCTAAAAACTGCAATGGGTACACAACAGGTTCCGCCGTCAATAGTTATAATAGGACTTTCAATGATTTTGACTTTCTATACAATGGGCGGAACATTCCAAAAAATGTATGAGATGGGAAGTGTTCCTTATCAAAAAAATCAAAATATAGTTGCTGCTATTGATGAAGGTTCAAAACCCCTGAAAGAGTTTATGATGAAACAGACAAGGGAAACTGATTTGGCTTTCTTTATCGAATTGTCTAAGAAAAGACCGCCGGCTTCCCCTGATGAAATAACAATATGGGAAGTTGCTCCGGCTTATATTATCAGTGAACTTAAAACTGCATTTGAAATCGGGTTTGTAATATTTGTACCGTTTATTGTGTTAGACCTTGTTGTAGCAAATATTCTTCTGGCACTCGGTATGTTTATGTTATCTCCGACTATTATTTCATTACCGTTCAAGCTGCTTATATTTATAGCGGTGGACGGCTGGGCCTTAATAGTTCAGGGGCTGGTTTCGAGTTATAACTAAAAGATTTGGAGAGATGATATGATAGAAGTTTTAGCTGAATATTTGGCAAGAGGGTTTCTGGTAATGCTTACTATATCTATGCCTTGCGTACTTGTAGCGGCAGGTGTGGGGCTTGTTGTAGGTATTTTGCAGGCTGTTACTCAGGTACAGGAGCAGACTATTGCTGCTGCTCCAAAAATTCTGGCAGTATTTCTTGTCATTGTAATAGGCGGTTTCGGATTTATTAGAATTCTCACTAACCTTTTTACCGACGGAATGAATCTTGCATTTCAGGTTGTTCCAAAAAATGACAGTTACGTATTAGCTGCTGATTATTACAGATATACTTCGCCTTATGGCAGTATGGCACCGGATAAATTCAGAAATCAGCAGAATATTGATTATATTATGAAAAATCCTGCAAAGATTCCTTTTATACGTAATGAGGAAAGAATCAGAGATATTCCTTCAAATCGAATGCCGAATCCTAAACCTGATTTAGTTGAAACAAGAAGAATCTTAGGAAACTAGTATGGAACAAATCATCGCAGAAATCGTAAAATTATTTCCACAGTTAAATACCGCACTTTTATCCGGTATTTATGTTTTTGCGAGAATGATAGGTTTTTTCAGATTTGCCCCTGTTTTTAACAGAAAAGAGGTGCCCGGAATGGTTAAAATTGCGCTGGCACTATTAATGACGGTTTGTATTACATCATTAATTAAGCCTGATAAAATGGGCATGGAAGATTCGATGCTTCTGTCTATAATATTAAATTTTGCAGTGGGAGCTATTATCGGATATATGGCACAGCTTATACTTCTTGCAATTGATGCAGGTGCTGATATGATTAACATGCAGATGGGGCTGTCTTCAGCTATGGTGTTAGACCCTACAACGTCAAGTCAGGTATCTATTCTAACAAAAATAATTTCCCTTTTAGGCGTTTTACTATTTATTCAGCTTGGTGGAATATACTGGCTTGTTAAGGCTTTTATGAGAAGTTTTGATATATTCCCGCTTTTTGCAGTCAGCGTACCTTTAGCAAAAATTGTAAATATGGATTATCTTATTAAAATGACTTCAAATGTTTTGTACATGGGGTTACAAATAGCTTCTCCTGTGTTGCTTGCAACGCTCGGGCAGGATATTATCCTAGGTGTTATCTCTAAAACTGCACCGCAGGTAAACGTTTTTCAGTTAAGTTTTTTGTTTAAACCTGTTTTTGGTGCAGCGATTATGGTTTGGATTTTACCTATGCTGTTGAACGTTATAACTGATTACTTTTTATCTTATGCAAACATATTTTGATATACAATAATGATATGGTTAAAAACGCATACATTCATATTCCGTTTTGTAAATCTAAATGTAATTACTGTTCTTTTATTTCTTATTCTATGCTGGAATTTAAAGAAGAGTATCTGTATGCATTGGAAAAAGAAATAAAACATTTTTACGAACAAGAACCGCTTGATACTCTCTACATAGGCGGAGGAACACCATCTGTTCTTTCGGTTTCTGAACTTGAGGCAATAATAAAGCGGTTTGTATTTGAACCTAATGCAGAAATAACGGTTGAGCTTAACCCGGAAACGCTTACATATGATTATTTGTCGGGACTTAAAAATGCTGGAGTTAATCGTATAAGTCTTGGCTGTCAGACATTTAATGATGAAATTCTTGTTCATATAGGGCGGCGTCATAATGCGAAACAAGTTATAGAAGCTGTCAGATGTGCAGAAAATGCAGGTTTTGAAAATATAAATCTTGATTTTATTTATGGTTTGCCTTCTCAAAATCTAAGCTTATTTTCAAATGATTTAATGCAAGCTGTGGAGTTGGGAATTAATCATATTTCGCTGTACGGTTTAAAAATTGACGAGGGCTGTTATTTTTATTCACATTACCCGAAAAATTTACCGGATAATGACATGCAGGCAGATATGTATTTAATGGCAATAGAGATTTTGTGCGGTGCAGGCTTTGAACACTATGAAATAAGCAATTTCGCAAAATCTGGATTTGAATCACGCCATAATCTTAATTACTGGAATAATAATACCTATTACGGATTCGGCATGGCAGCACACGGTTATAAGGACGGTTGCAGATATTCAAACTATGAAGACTTTGACAGATATTTAAAGTTTCCTCGTATCCATGATTTAACTCACCGCTTAACAGAGCAGGAGAAACTTGAAGAAGAAATATTTCTCGGGTTCAGAAAAATGTCAGGTATTGATATAGAAAAAATAAATCAAAACTTTTCAATTGATTTTGAAAAAAAATACGGTAAAACTCTCAAAAAATATCTTGAAACAAAACATATTAAAAAAACTGAAAAAGGTTATAAACTTTCGGATAACGGAATTCTCGTAAGTAATACGATTCTCGCTGATTTTCTTTAAAAAACCTCCGTAATTACGGAGGTTTTAATTGTTATATAGTTATATTATGAGGCTGTATTTTGTGCGGCATCAGCAGTTTTTTTGGCTGCGTCTGCACCTTTTTTTCCTTTAAATAACCCCAGTAAAGGGTCAATCAATTTTGTTCCAATCCAATCACCTGCTTGTGCAAGCCAGTCTCCTACTTTTGCAAATCCTTTTGCATTATTATCTTTCTTTAAAATGTTACCTTTGTATAAACCATACAACGCAAGTCCTGCAACAATTATACCTGCAATTGTGCCGCCGATGATTTTACCGGCCTTGCTGCCTTTTTTTTCTGTATTTTCAGGTTGTTTTGATGTTTCAAAAGTATCAGGTTTGGCTGGTTCTGATGGTTTTTGAGTATATTGGCCTTCGCTTTCAATCAGCTTTTGCCAATCAGAAGCCGGTACCTCTCCCCTAAAACTTAAATTCGAGACTGGATTTAACATGAGTAAAACCTCCTTTATAACTACACACTTTTTGTTACCATTACTAAAACGACTGACAAAATTATTTTGACGCAAACCTGATTTTTTTACAATAATATTTACAAATCTTTACATAAATTTTGGAATATTTTTAAACTATGTGCAATCAATATTATTAGGAGGAATAATAAATGGGCATGGAACAGGAAACTTTAATTTATGTAGAAGAAAACGACAGAGAAGAAGCAAAGATTTTGACACAGGGGCTTTTGAACAAAGATGTCAGAAGCAGGGCTTATATAAATGCGCTTGGGGCAGAACTTGGTTTAAAATATCTTGCTCTTGAAAATATAAATAATTCAAAAACTTATAATCTGCATAATGTTCATAAAATTTTAGAAGAATTTGATATTTCGGATATAATGCTCTCCAACATCCATATAGATGTAAGAGTCGTTTTTGATGAGAACCAGATTTTTATTCCTAAATCCCATTTTGAATATGATATTACTCCTGATATTTATCTGGTATTCCTGCTTGCTGAAGACAGTTCCCATGTGAAGTTCCTCGGGTTTTTTGAACCTAAACTTATTAATAAAAATAATCATAACGCTGATTATTACTTTATTGAAAAAGAAAAGCTGACCTCCCCTCTAAATCTTAAGGCATATGTTGATGCTTTTAAAGGTAACAGAACTCAGACCCTTTCAGATGCCATCAATGACAGTGCTGAAACATTAATGATTTCAGTTGTTGATCAAAATGCTTCTAAAGAAGAAATGAAAGAACTCTTGAAATATTTGACTCAGAGTTCAAAATTGCGTGACAGATTTATTGAATTTGAAAATTTTGAAATTTTGTCTTATAAAGCCGAACGCTCTCCGGAAGTAACAGTTCCCGAAGAAGTTGAAAAAAATAATATAATTGATGCAACAGTAGATGATATAATCACTCCGCAAACAGAAACTGTGGAAGAATCTGAAAATGCGGCAGAGGCTTTTGCCGAAGCTGATAAAAATATACAGGAACCTCCGGCTTCTGAGATTGTTGCAGGTGCTGCGGCTGCAAGTGCAGCCTTGTTATCAGGCGAGGCTCTTGCGGAAACCTCCGTGCAGACTGCTGCTGAAACTGCCAATGATATTGCAGACGATGTTACTGAAATGTTTACTAATTCTTCACTTGCAGACTCGACAGATATTTCGGATTCTGCTAATGATAATGTAGAAGATATGATTACAAACAATTTTGTTAGTGAGCCAGAGTCTGTTGCTGAAACTCAGGAAACTGAAAACGGCGCAGTAATTGATGAACTTTCAGGTTCAGAAGAAGTTTCTCATGACTTTGAAGTCGGTAATCCTGACGATTTCTTTGGAGATATGAATTTTGATGAACCTTCTCTTGAAGATATTAACAGCGATTCTCAGGAAACTTCTGACGCTATTACAAGCAGCGGTTTAAATTCCGATTCTGAGTCTGTAGATTTTAGTTCTATGGAGCAATCTTTTAACCCTGTACAGGAAGATACGGATTCTGTTAATGAAATGGAAGTTCTAGATATTTCTAATGTTAATGCAGTTCCAAATGATTTTGATAAGAATATTAGTGAAACAATTGAATTTAATAACATTGAGCTTTCACATGAAAAGCCATGCTTTAATGAACTGAACGCGGAAGAAACAGTTCCTATGCTTAATATGAATGATTTTTCTCCGTTAGAACCGCTGCCTATGGAGGAAGTTAAAGCGGAATTTTACGACATGGACAGCCTTTCGATTACGGATAATATGCTGCCTATGCCAAAACTTGATATGAGTGAGCCCGCATTGGAACCTGTAGATATGGAAGATTTTAATAATCTGAACAGTGTGTCGAAGGCTGATGCTAAACCGGAGACCGTTAAGCAAGACGATTCCATTGAAGATGTGTCATCAGAGCTTGATTCTATTCCTGATTTTAACTCTGAAGCAATGGATTTAGATTCAGCCTTAGGTGAACCAGAAGCTTTATCTGAAGATATGCACGACTCACAGGTTGAAATGCCGCAGGAAAGTCCTTCTATTGAGGATATCCAAAATCTTTCTGTTGATGATATTGTAGAACAACCTTTTGAAGATGATTCCGCTGAAAGTTCTGTAACGGATTTTGAATCTCTTGCGGCAGTAGATGAATTAGAAAATGTCGAAGCCGAAAGTCAGGATATTCCATCTATTGATGAAGTCGCAGAGGCGGAAGTTTCTGATGATGTTAATCAAATTCCTGAATTGGGTGATGAAATCGTTACTCCGGATATTGATGCTTTATCTGATAATATTGATGAGTCCGGTGAAATAGAACAATCTGCACAATCGGAAACCGGAGATAGTGATTTAACTATGCTTTTTGCCGAAGGTCAGGAAGATGAAGGCCCTCAACCTGAAAACTTTGATACACTTAACAGCGAGTTGACAAAGATTCCTTCAATATATCAACATACACAAAAACTCCCTGTAAAAATGATTGCAGTGGCAGCCGTAGCTGCATTGCTAGTTGTCGGCGGAGTTGTAGGATTTTCAATGAAAAATAAAAATGCAGTTGCCGAATCAGAGCCTCTTGCTCAATCAGTTCCGGAAGAAGCTGTACCTCCGGAGCCGGTTGCAGATAATACAGATATACTTGCAAATACTCCGGAAGTTCAGACATTGCCTGCTGCCCAAAAAGAGCCTGTTAATGTTAAAAAAGACGAAAAAGAAATTAAAGCGGAAACAAAAGATAAACCGGTTAATCCTTCAGGTTCTTATATATCCGTAACAAAACTTTCATGGGAAGTCCCTGATTACCTGTCTTACAGTGATAATATTAAAAAATACTTACAAACAGCAGGTAAAAGTATAAAATTAACACTTTCCAGTGATTTGCTCCTAGTTACGGAATACGCTTATTCAAATCAAATGAAGGTTGACTTAAAACTAAGCAGTGACGGGGCTTTGAAAGATTCAAAGATTGTAAAATCAAGCGGTTCAGATCAGATTGACAAAATTGTGTTACAAACTGTTAAAGATACGCTAAATGTCATCAAACCCGCTGCTGGAGAGGTTCCTACGCCAGATTTTCATTTGGCACTTATAATTAATTTTTAATTATGCTATAATTCTGTAAGATAAGGAATTTTTTAAGTGGAATTAACACAGGAAAAATTAAATTTAATAGAGAGAATTATAAAAAACGATAGGAAGTTCGCTAATAACGAGGACTTGTATGACGATTTCTTTAATGAAATGTGTAAGCGTTCAATGCCGATTGTCAATACGATTACCTCTGATGCAACTTTGGAAGCTTATCTGCGTAAAATTGCTACTACAAGTATTTTGAATGTTTTAAAAGATTCTGGCAGATTAAGAAGAACAAGAGAAGGATATACACCTGTAAATGAAGTATCTCTTGACGCTCCGTCTCAACAAAGTTTGTCACAGGATAATTATTCAAATGTCGTTATTTCTTATCCTCAGGCAGATTATGACAGTAATCCTGAAGATATCGCTGTTCAAAAAGAAATTTTGCAAAAAATTGTTGACGCTATATACTTAATTAATGAAGCCGAACCTGACAAACAATATTTAAGAATCTACAAATTACGTTATGATGAAGGTATGACCCAGAAGGAAATCGCTTCCGAGTTGAATCTGTCACAGTCCGAAATTTCTAAAAGATTATTTAAATTAATGGAAAAGGTTAAAGAGGCGTTTAATTAAAAACGGGAATTTAACTATGAAATGTCCAATCTGTAAAAAAACAATACCGGATAACACACTTAAATGTCCGTATTGCAAAACAAGAACAGGCTTGATTTGCAAGAATTGTCATACGGTAAATTCTATTTTCGATATTGTTTGCAGAAAATGTGGAGAAGAAATTTTAAAACTGTGTCCGGAATGCAACAGTGTTAACCAGTTAAATGCAAAAAAATGCAGGAAATGCGGTTATCCTTTTGCTGAACCTGTAAAAGTAAAAGAAGTTATACCCGAAGATTTTAACAGTTTTGAATATCCTGCAAAGTTTATGAGTCAGGAGGCTGCTAAAAATACTCTTGTAAAAGGTATTATGAACCATTCAAAAAAAATCCTCTCATTAAGCGGTGACAGAGGTATTGGAAAGAGTGTTGTGCTTTCACATGTAATGAATGCGTTGAAAGAAAAACATTACGTTTGGTTTTACGGGAAATGTACCCCGATTACACAGCTTACTCCCGGCGGATTAATTCAGGACATGATGTTGAATCTTTTTAATCTTCCTAATTTTTGTTTAAACAGTTTGAAGTTTAAAAAGGATGCTACAAAATTTTTTCAAAACGAATTTCCTTACCTCAACCATGCAGAGGTCTATGATTTTCTTAACTTCTTGTATCCGTCTCAGATGGGGACATTCGAGGAACTTCACGTTAATAAAACAAAAACGTTTGATTTGTTAAATAAAGTTTTTGACAAAATTATTTCTTACAGCAAATTCGTAATTGTTGTTGATAATTTTGAAAACATAGACGGTTTTTCTTACGAGTTTTTGAGTGAATTTATAAAGAAAGAAAATATCTGGAATGAGCTCAATCTTCTGCTTTTATACAATGAGCCAAAACCTGCAAAGGGGTATTTCAATCTTGCAAGAAATGATATGGAAGATATTTATCTTGATATCAGTATAGCTGCTCTTTCCCCTGCACAGATGATTGAATTTGTAAAACAAAAAGAGGAAACTGTTCAGGGCTTTCCATATATGAATGATACGGAAAAACGTAACATATTTATGGCATCTCACGGGAATCCTGCATTTCTTGAACAGGCATTAAGCTTGAGACTTGACTGTCAGGTATCTGATTTTACGTTTAAATTACCGGAAACTTATTCTGATTTAATTTATGAACGTCTCAGAGTTTTAAATGAAACTAATAAAACAGCATATGTCTTTTTAATTGCTTCTGCAATACTTGGAGATAAAATTAATCTTAATTTGATGAAACAGATATTTGGATTTAATGATTCAAGATTCAGTGATGTTATTGGCTACCTTGAACAGGCAAATTATATTTCACCGCTGAGCGATATTTTCTATCAGTTTAAAGACCTGCTTTTATGGGAAACTATTATAAAAACTGCAAAAAATAATGAAGGTTTCATTGATTTAAACACAAAAGTCTGTAATGCACTGGGTAATTTTACATTAAATTCCAATGCAATTTTCGGAATTATTGCACAAAACCTGAAACATCCGAAACTAGCTCTGGATATTTGGACAAGAAACACAAGACTTGCGTCATATATCGGAGACACGAATTTGTATGCAATTTCACAGAAACAATGCCTTGCATTAATTAATGAACTTGATGAGAGTGCAACGCTAAAGACACGTTATAATATTTCGGAGCGTCTGGGAAAACTGCTTGCTGATTTTAATCCGAAAGAGGCTATGGACTACCTTCCTGATGCAATAGCTAATGCTCAGGCTATCGGTGACACGCCGAGAGAAATTGAATTGCTAGGTTATATGGCTTATTGCTGTGAGAGAGTCGGAAATTATTTCGGGAATGTTGAGTGCGTTGATGTGGTTCTTTCTAAGATTGATCAGGATATGGATTTGGAGACCGCACTTGTTAAATGTTCAAAACTGAATGCTCTTTTATATATAGGTAATTGCGGGCAGATTATCAATATGATTGATAATGAAATTATGCCTGTATTTGATGCATATCTGGGCAAGACTTATACAAAACAGAATATACCGTTTGATTTTGTTTATGAAAGCTGGCTCAAGACTTATTTGATTCTTGCTAATGCCTTGATTCTTCAGGGAAATGACCGTTCTTTTGAAATTCTTGCAATCTTATTTGACATTATCGAACGTAATAATATCAGCGATAATCTGTTTATATGTAAATGTAAACTTGGGCTGGCTTTTGCAAATACAATGAAAGGTGATTTCACTTCATCAGAGAAACTTCTTGAAGAGATTTTGAAAAATTATCGCGAAAAAGCTATGGATAATGAGGCAATTCTCAGATGGAATTTGATTAATATCACAAACAATTTCCTCAGAAAACGCTACAACGGATTGCAGGAGGACTTATTCCAGGTTGTAACGTTTGCTAACAACGCAGGCGATAATTTTACAAAAAATATGTTGAAATCTTTGTTGGGTAAAATATTCAAAGATAATAACCAGACTAAACATGCCATGGAAATTTATAATGACCAGATTGCATATTTTTCTAAAGAAAAAATGGCACTTGGAGCATTATTGACCTGGTATCTGATTGCCGAGGCTGCCCTTGTGACAGAGGGACCTTATGCTGCTCAGGAAATTGCTTCTCAGGCACTTGAAGTGTCACAAAATCCTAAAATAGATAATTATTTCTTTACTATACTTCTTAAAACTACTGTAATAAAAGCGGCAATGGCTACTTCCGATTACGAAACTGCTAAAATGAATCTTGACAGTGCCTTAATGCTTGCAAGAAAATTCAATCTTAATGATTTAGTCTCACGTCTGCTTCTTCTTTATGGAAAATATTTCCAGGAAATAGGACTAATTTCATCTCCGAACCAGCAGGAATATCTGAACGGTGCGGCAAAAATGTACTTCAAAGCTTCCGAATATGTTCGCCAGACCCGCAATAATTATGTACATATAGAAATTCAAAAAGCTAAAAATGTTTTAAAATCTTTCTGTCAGCTTAACAGTATTAAGTTAGGCTAGCAATTTTTTTTATGTTCATGTTTTTATAATCATGTGTACATGAAAAATTGAGTATGTAGATGGGTCAATTTATAAATTCAGTTCGTGAAGTAAAAAGAAATTATAATGTTTATGATAATTGGGAACAGCAGCAGGCTGATGAAAAAGCTCAAAAAGAATACCTTGCTAAGAATTTGCAGCTCCCGAAAGATAAAGTAGAATTGACCGAAGCCAAGGCAAAAACCGTTATACGGGCAGCGGAAATGCTCGATAACCGCTCCGAAAATAACTGCGAAGATATGGAAATGTGTACTTCTGTATTGAGTATGCTTGCTGTTATGCCGCTGGCTTTTGTACCTTTGTTGGGATTAAAAATGAAATCGCCAAAGGCTGTTGGTATTCTTAATATAGCAAGTTTATTAACAACCTTTATTGCAAGTTCAGGGCTCATATTGTGGGGGACAGCAAAACAAAAAGAAGCCTCCAGAATCGGACGTTTTCAGGCAATGCAGAATGAACTGAAAGACGTTAAAAATTTCGTAATCTATACACCGGAACAAATTGACGCTGCCGTTAAAAAAGCCGAACAAATACCTGATGAAAAAGAAAAGAAAAGTTTTATGAAAAGTTTTTCAAACATAAAACAGGTTTTTAAAGATAAAAAGGCTTATAAAGAATACCAGAGTAAGAAAGATACGAGAGAAATCGACACTCTAAAAGCAAAAAATTATACTCCTGAACAATTGACAAAAGCTGACGACGATAAGGAAATGATTGTTGATGCTGTAAAAGATATTAATATCAGGGCTGAAGAATATTCCGAAAACGTAGAGAATGCCTTTGATACGCTTGGCGTTTTCTCAGCGGTTCTTACAATACCTGTTGCAGCAGGTTTGAATAAAGTCCTGAAGCTTTTCGGAGGAAAAGTTGCAAAATACAGCTCGCTTGTTTCAGGTCTGGCAACAGGTATTACGACAATGTCTCTTTTAACTGCGGGAACCGCAGTACAGAAAGACGCCGCACGTATCGGCAGATTTAAGGCCAGACAGGATTTGATGAAAGATCCTGCTGCGCTGATGTCGTTTAACGAAGAACAAAAAGCACAGGCAAAAGATATTAAAGCAGAAGAACAAAAGAAATCTGTATTGCAAAAAATTGCAGGAAGCTTTACCTTCCTCGGGCAATATATGAAAGACTCGGAGGAGTATAAAAAGTACAGGGAAAGTGAACTTAAAAAGAACGAAAAAATTATAAAAATTCTGAAAGAAGAAACGGAAATTTCTGACAAACAGCTTCAAGACGCAAAACATTTGCAGAAAAAAGTCTTTATGACATTTGAAGAAGTTGATGAAATGTCGCAGCGTTACTCTGAAGATATTGAGGCAGGCACGGAAATTGCTAAAAATGCTTTCGGGGCGGTGTTTGGAATTGCTTATGCAGCGGCTATGGGAGCTTTGTCACTTGCATTTTTAAAAGGAAAAATTCCTATTGATAAAATTGTCAAGAAATTCTCGGATATTTCACTTGATAAACAATCTCCAATCAGGAAACTTGTTGATAGCGGTTATTCAATATTAAAACAAGATAAAGAACTTCGCGGTAATTTTAATAAAATATTAATTGACGGGCCGAAACATTTTGATAAAAATCCTGAATTTAATAAAGTTTTTGAAGGACTGAAAGTTGAAGCCGGGAAAATTATGCTTCAAGCCAAAAGTAAAGAATCTCTAAACAGAGCTCTTGAACCTCATTTCAAAAAAGGTTTCTGGCCGAAATGGGGCAGAAATCTAACATTTGATATTGTTAAATTAAAGTCTAAATCGCTAATTAAAAAAGCAAATTTAGAAGTCCCTGAAGAACTTAAAGTAAACTACAGCAACTACAAAACATTCTGGAATACGATAGCGGCTATCGGTCTGCCTGTTCTGGGAGCAGTTATAAGTATCCCTTATGCATTCAATGCGTGGCTCACAAATATTCAGAAAAAGGCCGGTAAAATAGGTATTATGAAAGCAATGGAAAGAATAGATGACCCGAGACTTTTTGTGAATGAAAACGATACTTCCGTACCGGCTGCGGCACCTGCTGTGTCACAACAGCCGACAAATCTCTTGAGCAAGTTTAAAACTACTTAATAACGTTTGCAACATAGTTAAAATATTCATTATCTTTGTATTTAGAGATATGTTTTTGCAGAGTTTCTTTGTCTACGTATCCCATTCTGTATGCAACTTCTTCCAGACAGGCAATCTTAATCCCCTGATTTTCTTCTACTGTATGGACAAATTGTGAAGCCTGCAATAATGAATGGTGAGTACCTGTATCAAGCCATGCAAATCCTCGGCCTAATAGTTCTACATTTAATTGTCGGTTTTGTAAATAAATATTGTTTAAGTCCGTAATTTCTAACTCGCCGCGTGCGGACGGTTTTAAATTTTTTGCATATTCTACAACCTTGTTATCATAGAAATATAATCCGGTAACAGCATAATTTGACTTTGGATGTTGAGGCTTTTCTTTAATGGAAATAACCTCCCCGTTTTCGTTAAACTCTACAACGCCGTACCTGTGTGCGTCTTTTACCTGATAACCGAAGACAGTAGCTTTACCTGATTTAGTATTTTCAACAACTTTCTTTAAAGTACCTGAAAAACCGTCGCCGTAAAAAATATTATCACCCAGAACGAGAGCTACGTCGTCACTGCCTATAAATTCTTCGCCTAAAATGAACGCCTGAGCCAATCCGTCAGGAGAAGGCTGTTCTTTATAAGAAAATTTAACTCCGAAAGGTTCGCCGTCACCCAGAAGCCGCTGAAAATTCGGTAAATCCTGCGGTGTTGAAATAATGAGAATTTCTCTGATTCCTGCAAGCATTAAAACCGATATCGGGTGATAAATCATAGGTTTATCATAAACCGGTATTAACTGTTTTGATATTGCAATTGTACTTGGATGAAGCCTTGTTCCTGCTCCGCCGGCTAAAACTATTCCTTTCATAAAACATCCTTATCCTTGAAATTTTTTGTAAAATAGAATATAATAAAGTAATAATAACACGAAAATAATCAAGGAGGAATATATGCAAAATTCAATTATAGAACAAGTTTCGGGGGGGGGGGCGTCGTAAAACCCTCGTAGCAGAAGGGTTTACATTAGCAGAAGTGCTTATTACACTTGGTATTATAGGAGTAGTCGCTGCTATGACTTTGCCGTCGCTGACGGGTAAATATCAGCAAAAAGTTCTTGAATCTCAATTTAAAAAGGCGTATGCAAATATCCAGACTGCTATTAATAAAGTAAATTCCGAAAACGGAGCTCCATATGAATGTTATACATTAGTTAACGGAGACGGTTACAGTTTTGCTCAGTGTGATATTTTTTGGCCGAAAGTGTTAGAAGAATATAAATCGTCTAAGTTTTGTGAATCTTATGATTATTCTTGCCGTCCGCATTATAAAACCAAAGGAGAAGTATTATCAGCCGGTGGAACTATAAAAAATCAATCTTGTTCACACCCTATAGGCTCAATGCAAGGGTATAACCTTAACGACGGTTCTACTCTTTATTTATATAAAAATCCAGATGAGAAGGGTTTTAATACTCATACTTCTCTATACTTCGGTATTGACGTTAATGGCAAAAAGGGCCCGAACAAATGGGGGTATGATTTATTCTATCTGAATTTGTATAAAAGGAATGAAAAATCCGCCGTCCTTGGATTGACTGCCGTATGTGAACTTATAGAAAAAGGCGGACAATCAGCTGAAGAAATTATGCTGAAATAGTTAAACATTTCTCAATTCAAGATAATCGTGGAGTGCGATTTGCCAGTTTCTGCAAAGTTTTTCGTTGGCCATTACGCTGTATTTCGGCCGCTTTGCAGGACGCGTAAATTCTTCTGTTTTACACGGCTGTAAATTAACATTTAATCCCGCCTGTTTGAAGATTTCCTGTGCGAAACCGTACCAGCTTGTACTGCCAGAACCGCAGACGTGATATGTTCCGTAAGGTTTTGAAAGCAGTTTCAAAATTCCGTTAGCAAGTTCTACTGTCCAGGTCGGGCAGCCGATTTGATCGTTTACAACCTTAACTTCATCTTTTTCTGCAAGAGAAATCATTGTCTCTACAAAATTTTTGCCATAATGGCCGTAAAGCCAGCTTGTGCGTGCAATATAGTATTTCTCGCAGTATTTTTTGACGGCTTCTTCCCCTTGCAGCTTTGTTAGTCCGTAATTATTAATAGGGTTTGTCTTATCGTCAGGAGTATAAGGTTCTGTTTTAGTGCCGTCAAAGACATAATCCGTTGAAATATAGACAATCGGAATTTCAAGTTTTCCGCATGCCTTTGCTACATTTTCAGTTCCTGTAACATTTATAAGCTTTGCAGTTTCAAAGTCTTCTTCTGCTTTATCAACATTTGTATAAGCTGCACAGTGAATTACCATATCCGGATGAATATCCGTTAAAGCCTGCTCAACAGCATCTCCTTTCGTAATATCAAGAGTATCCACATCTGTTTCAATAACAAAAGCACCGACATCTTCCAATATCGGACATAAATCCTGTCCGAGCATTCCGTTTGCACCTGTTACGAGAATCTTCATTATGCAAGTCTTCCTTTCCTCTGTTCAACTGACTTTATCCATTTTTGATTGTTTAAATACCAGTCAATTGTAAGTAAAATACCTTCTTCAAATGAAACCGAAGGCTTCCAGCCCAGTTCTCCCGTAATTTTGTCATTACAAATTGCATAACGTTTGTCGTGCCCTAACCTGTCTTCAACATGTTCAATATAACTTTCATCTTTGTTCATTGCTTCTAAGATGAGATGTGTTATTTCAAGGTTTGTTTTTTCGTTATGCCCGCCTACGTTATAAATCTGGCCGGGAGTACCTTTATGTAATACAGTATCTATTGCCGAACAGTGGTCATACACGTAAATCCAGTCACGAACATTCATTCCGTCCCCGTAAACAGGAACTTTTTCGTTTTTGAGTAATTTAGAAATAAATAACGGGATTAACTTTTCAGGATACTGATAAGGACCGTAGTTATTAGAGCATCTTGTAATCAATGTCGGCAGCCCGAATGTTTCGTAATATGAACGAACAATCAAATCTGCACTTGCTTTTGAGGCTGAATAAGGACTGTTCGGGGCAAGAGGAGTTGTTTCATAAAAGTAACCTTCTGCGCCAAGACTTCCGTATACTTCATCTGTAGAAACCTGCAAATATCTTTCTATATGAAAAGCTTTTGCGGCCTGAAGAAGGATTGAGGTTCCTTTGATATTAGTTTCAATAAACACTTCAGGGCCTGAAATTGAGCGGTCAACATGACTTTCTGCCGCGAAATTGACAATTGCGTCAACACCTGATACAACCTGCATAACAAGATGTTTGTCACATATATCGCCATAAATAAATTCATAATTAGGGTTGTCTTTTACATCGTAAAGGTTTTCGAGATTGCCTGCATAAGTGAGTGCATCAAGGTTTACTATATGATAATCCGAATGGTGTTCAAGCATATATCTGATGAAACAGCTTCCTATAAAACCTGCACCACCTGTAACTAATATCTTCATATAAGCTCCTTTTTATTAATTTCTTTTAATGTAGGTTGAATTTTATCTTTTTCGCTGAGTATAGGTGCAAAATCTATTTCCCAGTCAATATTAATGTCTTTATCATTCCACAAAACTCCTCTGTCAGCGTCTTTGTTGTATTCTCCGCTTGCTTTGTAGCACAATTCTGCTTCTTCTGACAAAACAACAAATCCGTGAGCAAACCCTTCCGGAATAAATAACATTTGCTTGTTATCTTCCGAAAGTTCAACTTTTACATATTGTCCGAAAGTTTCGGAATTTGGTCTTATGTCAACCGCTACGTCATATATTCTGCCGTGTACACATCTGACAAGCTTTGCCTGACCATAGGGTTTTGCCTGATAATGCAGTCCTCTTAAAACGTGTGTAGATGATTTTGAGTGATTATCCTGATTAAATACAACATCAATCCCGTTTGCGGCAAATTCGGTTTTTTTATAAGTTTCCATAAAAAATCCTCTGTTATCGCCGAAAACTTTAGGTTTAACCAGTATTACATCTTTGATTTTTTGTCTTTCAAATTCAAACGGCATACCAGCTCCTTAATTTTTATTATATTATAACATAAAAACAGGAACCTGTTTGATTCTTATTTCAGCATAATTTCTTCCGCTGATTGTCCGCCTTTTTCTATAAGTTCACAGACAAAAGTTAGTCCAACTACTGGAGTTCTTATGTTTTCTCTGTATAGATTAAGATAAAACAAATCATACCCCCATTTATTCGGCCCTTTTAGTCCGTTAACATCAAGACCGAAGAATAGTGAATTATGATTGTAATTAGGATAATTATAAATATAAAGTATAGAACCGTCGTTTAAATTGTATCCTGTTTGTTCATTTATAGGGTGGGAACATGCGTTATTTATCACGGTTCCGCCTTCAGCCAGAACCTGAGCCTTGGTCTTGTATACTGGACGACAATGCAGCTTATTATGTTCACAAGTATTAACTATCTGATACTGCTTCAGAACATTTTCCCAGAAATCCTTGCATTCTGTAACGTGATAATCAATTCCATATCTTATGGTATAACATTCATAGGGGATTCCGTTTTCGGAATTTACCGTATTTATGGCAGTTTGGAGATTCGCATAAGCTTTTTTAAACTGGGAAGCGAGAACTTTCTGCTGATATTTACCGGTGAGTGCAGGCAAGGTCATTGCTGCAATAATCCCGATAATCCCGAATGTTATTAAAACCTCTGACAGAGTGAATGCGCTAATGTAAATTTTCCTCATTGCTTATCCTCTCAATAATTTTGTGTATTAACTATGTTTAATGGTTTATAAACCTATTTTTATGATTTTAAACTATTGTAACACTTTAGTCAACCCCATAAAATTAGAACTATGGATAACAAAGAATTTCTAAAAAAGGTAGGGCTTAAGCTCAAAGTTATACGGTCTCTAAGAGGAATATCGCAGGATGATATTGTAAATAGACTCGATATAGATAAAAGTTACTATAGTAAAGTCGAGCGCGGGTTGACAAATCCGACGCTGCTTTATATGAAAAATCTTTCGGATTTTCTTGAGGTAAAGCTTGAGGATTTGTTGAATTTGAATATAAATATTTAGTTTTTATTATTACGTCATGCAATTTACGGCCGTATCGTTTGTAAAAAATAATTACAACGTGGCAGTATTCTTGTTTTTGTGCTACAATATTGCTATAGAATGACTTGGATAAGAAGGAGAAGATTTTGAGCCAGCAAAATATATTTGAAGACGGAAAGATTGTTCCGGTTAATATAAGAGAAGAAATGAAGCGTTCGTATATTGACTATGCGATGTCTGTAATCGTAGGCCGTGCGCTTCCTGACGTTCGCGATGGTTTGAAGCCTGTTCACAGACGTATTTTGTATGCTATGAACGAACTCGGTATGATGCCGGATAAACCGTTTAAGAAATGTGCGCGTATTGTTGGTGAAGTTCTCGGTAAATATCACCCTCACGGTGATACTGCGGTTTATGAAGCTCTTGTCCGCATGGCTCAGGATTTCTCAACAAGATATTTGACTGTTGACGGGCATGGAAACTTTGGTTCGGTTGACGGTGACGGGGCTGCCGCTATGCGTTATACAGAAGCACGTATGCATAAGATTACAACATCTATGCTTGCTGATATTGATTGTGAAACCGTTGAGTTTGAACCAAACTTCGACGGTTCTTTACAGGAACCTGCTGTTCTTCCTGTAAGACTGCCTATGCTTTTGCTTAACGGTGTTTCTGGTATCGCTGTTGGTATGGCTACAAATATTCCTCCGCACAATCTTTGTGAAATCGTAGACGGTACAATCGCTTTGATTGATAATCCTAATATTACCGTGACCGAATTAATGGAATATATTAAAGGCCCTGACTTCCCTACTGCGGCAACTATCATTGGCTTAAATGATATTAAACAGGCTTATGAAACGGGACGCGGTTCTATAAAAATGTCTGCTGTGGCCGGTTTTGAAGAAATTGCAGGCGGCGGCGGCCGTCAGGCGCGTACTGCTATTGTTGTTACAGAAATCCCTTATCAGGTAAACAAAGCACAATTAATCGAAAAAATTGCAGAGCTTGTTAAAGACCAGAGAATTACAGGTATTTCCGATATTCGCGACGAATCTGACCGTGAAGGTATGAGAATCGTTATTGAACTTAAACGCGATGCAAAACCGGATGTTGTTAAAAATAATTTGTTCAAATATACCCAGCTTGCAACAACTTTTGGTGTAAACATGCTGGCTCTCTGCGGTAAACAGCCAAGATTGATGAATTTATACGAAGTTCTTTCCGAGTTTGTTGAACACAGAGTGGAAATCGTTACAAGAAGAACTATCTTCTTCCTTAAAAAAGCTAAAGTCCGTGCACATATCTTAGCAGGTTTAATCATAGCTTTAGGCTCAATTGACGAAGTTATAGAACTTATTAAAAATTCTAAAACCACTGATGAGGCACGCGAAGGCTTGATGTCCCGTTTCGGCTTGGATGTTGATCAGGCTAATGCAATCCTTGAAATGCAATTGAGAAGATTGACTGGATTGGAACAGGACAAAGTTAAGGCTGAATACGATGAGTTGTTGAAGAAAATTGCCGAATACGAGGAAATTCTCTCAAGCCGTCAGAAAATTCTTGATATTATCAAAGGTGAACTTCTTGAAGATAAAGAAAAATACGGAGATGACAGAAAAACTCAAATTCTGCCAGAACAGGGTGAGGTTACAATTGAAGACTTAACTCCAAATACTCCAATGGCTGTATTCATCACACATCAAGGTTATTTGAAACGTATTTCACTCGATACATTTGAACGCCAGAACCGTGCAACACGCGGCAAATCAGGAATGAAAACAAAAGAAGATGATGATATCCAGCACTTCTTTACTGCAATGATGCATGATAAAGTTCTTTTCTTCTCGTCAAAAGGTACGGTTTACAGTCTGAATGTGTATGACTTCCCTGAAGGAGGACGTCAGGCAAAAGGTTTGCCGATTATCAATGTTCTTCCGATTGACCAGGATGAAAGAATTACTGCGGTCGTCCCTGTAAGTGCTTTCTCTCATGAACTTAATCTTATTATGCTTACTAAGAAAGGTTATATCAAACGTATCGAACTTGATAACTTCTCAAATATCAGACGCAACGGTATTATTGCAATCGGTCTTGAAGATGGCGATGAACTCTGCTGGGTAAAACTTGCAACCGCCAGAGACGAAATTATTATCGGTACATCTTGCGGTATGGCAATAAGATTCCCGATTGAAGATTTGAGACCGCTTGGCAGAAGCGCAAGAGGTGTAACCTCAATGAAGCTTCGCTCGGGTGATGAAATTATTGGTTGTGATATAGTTCCTCGTGACTACGACGCCGATTTACTCGTTGTTACTTCTGACGGTTTCGGAAAACGTACTAAACTCTCAGAATTCAGAACACAAAACCGAGGCGGTATAGGATTAATTGCAACTAAGTTTAAAACGAATTCATCAAGACTTGTTGCCCTGACTATCGTAAAAGATTCTGATGATATTATGATGGTTACTGCAAACGGTGTTGTATCAAGATTGAATGCCGGTTCTATCAGTTGTCAGGGCAGACCTGCAACAGGTGTTCGTGCTCAGAACCTTGTCGATAACGATGTTGTTGTTTCTGTTAATAAAATCGTAAATCCTGATAACGATGAAACGATTATAAAAGACAATGCAGCAGCTGAGGCAGCAGAAACAGAACAAAATGTTTCTCAAACGAGCTTGTTAGATAACAAAGAATAATTTTAAAAGCGGGATTTATTTCCCGCTTTTTTGTAATATAATCAAATTATGGACAGACAAGATTTTATAAACGCAAAACGTATTGTATTTAAGTTTGGTACAAATATTTTAAGAGGGGATGACGGATCGGTTTCATTGCCGCGAATTTTTTCTTTTATAGAGTCAATTTCAACTCTTGCCAAATCAGGTAAAGAGGTTATTATAGTAACTTCCGGTGCAGTAGGTTTAGGCAGAAAAAGGCTGGGGCTTGAAGGCTCGAAAGGTACTGCTTTAAAACAAGCCTGTGCTGCCATCGGGCAGAGTAAACTAATGTCAATTTACGAAAACGGTTTTGACGCCTATGGCCTCGTTGCTGCACAAATCCTTTTGACCGAAGATGATTTTTCAATAAGAACAAGATATTTGAGTTTGAGAACAACTTTAAATAAACTTCTTGAACTCGGTACGGTGCCTATTATAAACCAGAATGATACAGTTTCAAATGTAGATATAGTTCCGCGTTATGAAAATATGCAGGTTTGTTTTTCTGATAACGACAAACTTTCTGCTCTTGTTGCAAGTGAATTGGATGCAGATTTACTCGTTATATTATCTGATGTTGATGGATTGTTTAACGAAAATCCTAAAAATAACCCGAATGCAAAAATTATTCGTGAAGTTGATGAGGTAACTGATGAAATTTGTGCCATGGGAACCGATGCCTCTGAAGGTGGCAGAGGCGGTATGAGAACAAAACTCGAGGCTGCGCGTATGGTAACACGTTTTGGCGGGAAAGTCCTTATTGCAAACGGAAAAGTACCTTATATTATTAAAAAAATATTTGCCGGCGAGGATTATGGAACAATGTTCCTACCTCAAAATGAAGGCCTGTCTGATAAAAAACGCTGGATTGGTTATGCAACAAATATTATCGGAAAGATAGTCGTAAATAACGGTGCTAAAAAAGCTTTATGCGAAAAAAGAAAAAGCCTTTTGCCGATTGGTGTTATTAGTGTTATCAATGCGTTTGATAAAGGTGATGTTATTTCAATCCTTGATGAAGAAGGAAATGAGTTTGCACGCGGAATTGTAAATTATGATTCTGATTCCTGTAAACGTGTAATGGGTAACCATTCCGATGATATTATGAAAATTTTGAACTTCAAAAATTATGACGCAATTATCACGCGTGATAATATAACCATTTTATGAGGAGATGATATGGATTTTATAGAAATTGCAAAAGCGGCAAAAGAAGCTTCATTAAAGATTGCAGATTTGCCTTTGGAATTGAAAAATAAAGCACTTTTAAAAGTTGCGGATTCTATTGAGGCAAATAAGGAGAAGATTTTTGCTGCTAATAGAGATGATTTAAAAGAAGCAGAGATTCTTGTAAAATCCGGAGATTTAGGTCAATCAACTTTCAACCGTCTTAAACTCGACGAAAATAAAATGCGGGATATGATTCAGGGTATTCGCGATATTGCAAAACTTGAAGATCCTGTTAATAAAAAACTTTTTGTACGAGAGTTGGATGATGGATTGACACTGTACAAGGTGTCGTGTCCTATAGGTGTGCTCGGTATAATTTTTGAGGCACGCCCTGATGTTATTTCGCAGATTTCGTCTTTAGCGATAAAATCGTCAAATGCAGTTATTTTAAAAGGCGGCAAGGAGTCAAAAAACACAAACCGCACTATTTTAGAAATTATAAATTCCGCGCTCGAAAAAGTGGAGGGGTTTCCCGGAAATGTTCTAAATCAAGTGTTTTCGCGCGATGATGTAGCAGAAATGTTAAAGTGTGATAAATATATTAACCTTATTATCCCGCGCGGCGGCAATAGTCTGGTAAAATTTATTAAAGAAAACACAAAAATCCCTGTTCTGGGGCATGCTGACGGAATTTGCCATATTTTCATTGACGAAAGCGCAGACCTTGCAATGGCAGAAAAGGTTGTGGTTGATGCTAAAACCCAGTATCCTAGTGCTTGCAATTCTGTGGAAACACTCTTAATACATGAAAAATTCCCAGAAAAGGATAAACTTCTTGCAGCGTTGCAGCTTGCGGAAATTAAACTTGAATTTAGCCCTGAAAGCTGGGCTCATGAATATGGAGATAAAATTCTTTCTGTTAAAACCGTTAAAAATTTGGATGAAGCAATTGAGCATATTAATACCTACGGTTCAGGACACACAGAAAGCATTATTACAAAAAATGTTG
>DVIU01000001.1 GCA_018711035.1 Candidatus Scatousia excrementigallinarum | reverse complement strand
AAGCCTTTTCCTGTGAGGGTTTTACGCTGCCCCCCCCCCCGAAATCCTCACTATGTCTATCTTTTGCATATCTTCCTCCTTTTTTATTTATTATAACATATCTTATATATAAAAAAAAGCCCTTATTAATAAGGGCTTTTTATTTATTGTTTTTGTAAATTTATACTGAACACATACATTCAGATTCACATTCAGAGCTTACACTGCTGCAAAAATTGTATTCTTCTGAATGGTGTTGTGAATATGTAACTCCGTCAATTTGAATTTCTTCACACTGTCTGAGTGCTGACAATGGTAAGCTTTTTGCGGTCTTTGTGTCAACAACTAATTTTGAAACTCTCAAATCTTTTGGTAACTGGTCGATTTTTGAACTTCTGATATTTAGATAGTTTGTTTTAATATCAGAATTTGATTTAAGAAGAACACTGCTTTTCTCCATATTTAAGCTTTCAGTCCAAACGTGAGCCGGTAATTTTTTAATTTTCGCACCTGACATATCAACACTCTGTGCGTCGATAGGTCTTTCAATATTTTTAATTTCAGCGCCTGACATATTCAAGCTTCCGCTAACCCAGCCAATTGATAATTTGTCAATTGTACATTTTGAAATATTTAAGCTGCCTTCCACATGGTCTAATTCCAATTTTTTCATTGTGCAGCCGGACAAATCCAAATCACCGCCGCTGTAATTACTGATTAACTGTTCAAAATCCTTTTTCATAAAAATCCTCCTTGATTTGTATAGAAGAAATATATCTAAAATTTTTTTGCCAGACATCCACTAAATAAATGTTTTTTATTTAAAATTTCTATACACTTATCACTAAAAATTATTTATTATATAATAACTTTATACATACTATTTATATAGTATTTTTAATATTCCAAACAATGCTTACGTTTCAAGCTTAGTATAAATATATAGAATATGACATTTTTTTACATGAACTTTAATACTTTAAGCAATCTATTTGCCTTAATTAGAGATAAATAAATCGCTATACTATCCTTGGAGGCATGTTTTTATGAATATCAAACAATTGTTGGGAGCAAAAATAAAAAGTTTACGGAAAAAGAAGAAGATATCTCAGGAACATTTTTCTGAACTTTTAAACATGAATCCGCGGCAAATTGTTAGAATAGAAAACGGAGAAAGTTTTCCTACCGCTGAAAATTTAGAAAAAATTGCAGACGCCTTAGGAATTACAGTACAGGAATTATTTTATAACGATTGTTTTATGCCTGATGATATCCTAAAAGCAAAAATTGCCCACCGTATTGAAGATATGGACAGCGAACGTTTAAGAATGCTTTATTTAATGGTATCTAACCTGTAATTTAAACAGAGAGAATTTTAAGAGTTTCTTTTAAAATATCTTCAGCAGAAGCATTCTCATTTAAGAATGCCGCGGCTTTAGACATTGCTGCCTTAATTTCACTACGCTCGTATCCAAGAGAAGAAAGAACCGTTTGAGCATCATCCATGGCCTGAGAATCCTGTTTTTTAAACGACTTAATCTCTATAGGTTCATCCTGTTTGTAATTCATAAGTTTATCTTTTAATTCAAGAATAATTTTCTGCGCCAATTTCGGCCCCACACCTTTAGCCCTTGTTAATTCTTTGTAATCTCCCTGAATTACCAACCCGATTATTTCTGAAGATTGAAACTCGTCTATAAGAGTCAGAGCCATTTTGCTTCCTACTCCTGAAACAGATGTCAAAATATTAAAAATATCACGTTCTTCTTTATGTAAAAAACCGCATAAACTCATTTTGTCTTCACGATGAAGCAGGACAGTATAAACTTTAACGTCACTGCCGTTCTCCTTAAGCGAAGAATAATCTCTAGCCGTAATTTCAAGCATATAACCTATTCCATAAGCCTCAACTGTCACATAAGTTCCTTTAGAAGTATTATTCTTTCCCGCAATTATTCCTTTTATATAATCGTACATTACTGCCCCTTTAAAGAATTTTTGATATCCGCTACTGCTCTGTCAAGTTCTTTATTAACTTTCAACTCATCTTTTATTTTTTCATAAGAATAAAGCATGGTTGTGTGCTTTTTATTAAAAAATTCGGCGATACTTTCAAAACTTTTTTCTGTAATTTCACGCGATAAAAATACCGCCACATGTCTTGCCGCTGATATTTTCTGGCTTCTTGCAGAACTTTTGAAATCAGAAATTGTCACACCGTAGTAATCCGCAGCAGCTTTAGCAACATCTTCCACTGAAATAGATTTTTTAAGACTCTCGCAATTTAAAACCCGCTTTGTAAATTCAATAGTTACAGGAGTTTGCTCAATTGACGCGTACGCCGTAACTTTATTAAATGCACCCTCCAGTTCTCTTACGTTATTTACAAAATTGTTGGCAATATATTCAAACACACTAAAATCTGTTTCCAGAGATATCTGGTTTGCAAGGTTTTGTAAAATAGCAACCCTCGTCTCAAAATCAGGCGGTGTAATATCAGTTACAATTCCCATTTCAAAACGGGTTCTTAATCTGTCCGGAAGTGTCGGAATATCTTTCGGAAGCCTGTCTGATGTAATTACAATTTGTTTATTTCTGTTCAGCAAATCATCGAATGTATGAAAAACTGCCGTCATGGTCTGGGTTTTTGATTCCAAAAATTGAATATCATCCATAAGCAAAACATCGATATTTCTGTATTTATCTCTAAATTCCGCATCGGGCGATTTTTTCCCTTTCGTTTTCTGCATAGGATTTATTGAATTAATAAAATCTGTTACATACTCTTCGGTTTTCACATAACGGACTTTTAGGTTCGGTTTATTAAAAATAATATAATGCCCGATTGCCTGCATAAGATGGGTTTTGCCCAAGCCGGATCCCCCGTAAATAAAAAGCGGATTATATTTTTTTGCAGGATTCTGAGCAACAGAATAAGCAAGTGCATGTGCGAAACGGCTGTTTTCACCGACCACAAAATTCTCAAACTTAAATTTCAAATTCAGATTAGCAAACGACTGCATTTGAGAAAGATTTTCCATTGCCTTGCTTTCAGGTGTTTCTTCCTGAACTAAAGAGCGTGGTTTTTTACTTTCGCGGGTTCTTTCTTTTCTTTTTTCCTGCTCGTATTTCTTTGCTAAATCATCATCGTAAGTAATTGTAATCTCTACTTCTTTACCAAGAATATTTTTAAAAGCTTCATTCAATTTGGTAAAATAAGTCTGCCTGACAATCTGCACAGCAAGAGCATGAACGGTGATAAGTGAAAATGTATTATGTTCAAAACCGGCTGCATCCATCGTATCAATCCAGGTATAAAATGCATGGTCGGGAATTGTTGTTCTTAATTCCGCTTTTACTTCACTCCAAATTTTTTTTGCTTCCAAAATATCCATAAAAATATTTTACTATAAAAAGATATAAAAATTGACTTCCGTCAAAAAATCATTATGAAAATAACAAAGTCATATAAACAGATGATTTATAAAAAAAAAA
>DVIU01000085.1 GCA_018711035.1 Candidatus Scatousia excrementigallinarum | reverse complement strand
CCAGCAAGTATTTTCCGGGTAATCTGAATTGCTTCCTCAGCATTTTTTCGTTCCTGCTCCACCTGCTGGATATAGCGGCGAGTCAATGCGGCAGCTTCTTCATAATTTCCAGCAGCGGAAACCTTTATGATATTCACCGCTTGCTTTCTGAGTCCATTTTGAAGTACCTCCACCCGAAGTGCCGCACGCGCCAGCTTGAATTGCTCTATATGAAGGTCGGTAAACACTCTGTATCCATTTGGTAAGCGATCCGGCTTAGGGATAAGAGCGCATTTTTCATAGAGTCGGACGGTATTCACATGGATGCCAATCCGTCTGGCGATGTCAATGGTTTTATACTGCTTCATCCTATACACCTCCCATTCTGTTATACCACACTTTATAAGTCTGGTGTTTAAGTGTAGGGTTGACAGTGTAGCGGATTTTGAAGGAAAAGGCAAGCCTTTTGTAATGAGCTAATCTACTCAAGGCAGGTAACAGGCCTGCCTTACAGAGAGAATATTCTATAAATAATAGTAGGTTTTCTTGCCAATATAGCCTATACCAAATATGGCGATTGAGGTAAAAAACATTATAGCAGCAAGATGATTTATAAACCTTCCGTATAGATAGCCATAAAACAATATACCTATTGGGAGGGCAACGCTTACTATTGCTGAATAAAAAGACATGATACGTCCTAACATATCATTGGGTACATTCTGCTGAATGGCAGACATAATAAAAATTCCTGCTATGCTCGCACTTATGAAAATTATTATTCCAATAATCACAAATATGATATAGGTTAAGTTTGCAGAAAGATCGAGCAAAAGAACAATTCCAAAAACAGCTATTGATATTCCCATAATCCAAAACAGCCAGTAGATTTTGTTCGTTTTGAATTTATTAGCAATCACTCCAGCAATTATCCCTCCTATAAGCCCGGCAGTTCCCATAAAAGCCTGTGACAGTCCATTTAATACAGAACTTAGATTTAGTACAACTCGTATTATGAAGGGGGCGCCTGTTGTAATTAGGGGCTGTATCAATAAAACAAAAGCAGCGTTTAGAAGAATTGCTTTAAATACATATTTCTGTTTTGATTTTAAGAAATAAAAACTCTCACCTATGTCTTTTTGTATTGCGTGTAATGGGTTACTAATTGGGGCCAAAGATATCTTCGGTATTTTTATGAACGCTTCAAAGATAGCTGCAGAGAAAAAACAAATAGCACACCCCGAAAAGATAATTTGCACGCCCGACAAATATGCTTTTCCAACTGCATTATAAAGCAGCCCTGCTAACAATGGCCCTGTTAAATTTGCAATCATATTTATTTGGCTAACAATGGCATTAGACTGTATAAGGTTGTCTTTCTCTTGAATGAGAGGTATGCTCGATTGCACCACGGGGCTTTCAAAAGAAGATACAACTGACAATCCTACCATGATAACAGTTATCAAAATGAGAACATTGGAAAACGATAATGAAAACACTAATAGGACAGCCATAATTCCATATAGGCCATCTAAGGCAATCATAAGATTTCTTTTATTACTACGATCAGCGATAATGCCACCAATCGGAGATAAAAAAACAGGCGGTAGATAACCGATTGCTGTAATTATTCCAAACGAAGTGGCAGAACTGGTTAAGTCAAGTATCAATAAAGAAGAGGTGAATTTGAGTAGGGTAGTTCCAAACATAGATGATGCCTGCCCTATTATTAAAAATATAAAATTTCGGTTTAATGTTTTTTCTTTCATACCTTACCCCTTAAAATTTTCTCTTATTATAAAAATAAAAGCCTGACAACGGCTGTCAGGCTTTCAAAATCTTTATATGTTTTTTATTTGATTATTTCTAACATGGTGGCAATGTCCTCGGTTGCCATTGCTACTTTTGACTTTTCAATTAGAATGTTTCCTCCCGTCATTATGTAGGATGGCATTACTCTAATACCTTTATAATAAATTTCGGTAGTACGCAATTTATAGGTGGAAACGGTAGGAACAACATTTTTCTTTGTGGCCTTTTTCGTAATCATGTTAAAGGCTTTTTTCGCTACATCACCCATAAGCATAATAACCTTTACATTGGGGAATAAAGAAAGTTCTGCTTCTAAATAGGGCAAACTATCTTGAATGCTATTTTTTTCGATAGCATATTTTGTTTTTGGAGTTTTTACAGCATTTGTGATATAGATACCCATTTGCAATATGTCTTGTATAGACTTAACCTCTGCTCCTGCCCCTTGAAAAAGAGGAATAGTAGTTTTCAGATAATCAGCGTCAGGGACTCCATAAAAATCCTGTAAAGCATCAGAGGGTACAACTTCATTTATCATAATTGCCTTAATCGTAAGAGGATCAATTTCAATGTTGTTTAGATATATACTGTTTGTTATGCCTACTTTTGCTTCAAGTTCATTTTGTATATTCATATCTTATTCTCCTTTATGATGCTCTCTTGCAGCTTCGTGTTTTGCTTTCAATATTTGACGGATAGATTTGGGTCGAACTATGGTTACTTTGTCTCCGAATGACATAAGAAAATCATATAGCCAATTATTTTCCGGCAGAGTAAGTTTAACAGTATATCCGTTTTCATGTTTTATAATAGCCGTATCGTCCAGCGTATCAAATAACCTATACCCAACATCTAAAGTAAACTCTAATTCTAAGTCTATTAAATTTCCTATTTCCTCTGGTATTGGAAAGACAGAATTATATTGACATATATCTGTTTTACGCTCAAAATGTACTTCTGTTAAAAATAGGTTTTTTATCCGCGAAAGTCGAAACAACCTATTTTTATTTCGAGAAAGGCAAAAAGCGAATAAATACCACGCTTTGTCTTTATAAATCAATTTATATGGATATACATTTCTCTTACTGCCATCACCAGTAGAATTGTAATAATCAAAAATGATTTCGCAGTTTTCCAATATCGCCTGTTTTAGTTGCCTAAACAATCTATTTTCACTTTCTGCAACACTCCCCCAACGAGAAAAATCTACATCAATCCAATCGGTTAAACCAATTTGGAAAATCGCACCAAGTTTCTTCAAAACAGTCTCTACCTCTGGATATTGAACGGCGGATAAGCTTTGTAAACTGGACAGTATCTCCAACTTTTCACTGTCTGAAAAAAAGGATTTATCGAGGACATAGTCATCAAGAAACCGTATGCCGCCGTTTCTTCCAGTTGTAACATAGATCGGAATACCCGCACTACTTATGGCGTCTACATCACGATAAATTGTGCGAACGGAAACTTCAAATTTTTCTGCTAATTCAGGAGCAGTAGCGTGCCCTTTATCCAGTAAGTAATACAAAATTCTAAACAGTCTGCTTTCCTGCAACTTATCACCCCCATAGGTTGATTATATTATAATAACCATGACAATGTCATGTCAAGGTTATAGCTGATTGTTGACAGTGTACTGAACTTTTAGTGAAAAAGCAAGCGTTTTATAATGGCTAATCCACGCGCGACATCGTGACTCAGCATGAACTTGGGAGTATGTCCTAATCCTAAGGAGGATGTAAGATAATCATCTAATTTCCAAGTTATTTTAAATTAAAAAATGCCTAAAAGCCTTGATTTTCCACCCGTGGTGTGTAAGCTGTGACTCACACGAGGCACAAGCCACAGAACAAAAATGAAAGGTGGAAAATACAATGAAAACAGGAAAAATCACAGCAAAACTGAGGGACGCGGTTCCGGTTTGCCTTATGGTAAACGGCGAGGAAGTAAAACGGTACAAAAACATTGAGCTGCCGGACGAGCTAAAAGAAGTGGAAATGACCGACTTCCATTTCAACGTACACATGGACGGGAAGATTACCTTTGAAATCCACTATGAGGAAGGCGCACTGCCGGAGATATTTCCGGAGGCCCGCACCAGAGTAAGCCGGGCGGCGAAGGCCGCAGCCAAAGCCGCCGCACAGGAAAGCACAGAGGTTATGGCCGTGGAGGCTGCCGAGCCGGAAATAGAGGCCGCTTACAATGTAACGGGTGTACGTCGCAAGGAGCTGGTGGCAGCAGTAGGTGACTTCATTGGAGCAAAGCCTGAATATCTGAAAGCGCCGACATACGCTTTCGCAGTAGGAAGCTATAACATCGACAAAGAAGGAACCTTGACCGGCCCGGAAAATCCGGCGCTGCTCGAAAACCTGAAAGAACAAGGTTTTATAATCGCAGAATAAAATATGAAGGCCCCGCTTCGGCGGGGTCTTTCTTGGGTTATAACATACTTTCCTTTTGTAGCTCGATATGCTATAATCAGAAAAACAAATTAGAAGTTGTGGGGGGTTGTATAATGGAATATATTAAGGTTACGAGCGAAAATATTGAGAAAGAGCATATATGTTGTGCTATTTCTAATAACAATGATATTCAAGTATCTTCCAAAAAAGCATGGTTGTCAGAACGATTTGG
>DVIU01000084.1 GCA_018711035.1 Candidatus Scatousia excrementigallinarum | reverse complement strand
CTTTATAGACAGCCTTATATCCGAAGATTTATTATTATATATGGTTGCCTGCGCCTGCTATACAGTAGACGATTATAATGATAAGCTTCTTATGGTAGCAAAGGGAATGTTGCCCATCGACCAGTTTATTTTAGAAGATAAATAAATCTTGTAAATTTTATGACTGTGTTTTATATAAAACGGGAATTTATCCAAATGTAAGAGATTTGCGTATTATTTAAAATCTATGGGGCTTGTATTGCCAAAAAATATCGTTTATACTTTTATCATAGCAGGCGGAAAAAACCATCGACAGCTTTGAAAACTAAAAAATTTATTTTACAAGGAGAAAAAATTATGATCCAAAACAAGACTATCTACTTTTTGATTGACTGCTCGGGCTCTATGTATGGCTCACGCGGCGACGCCGTAAATACGGCTATGCAGAAGGTAGTGTATGAGGCTCTTCCAGAAATTCGGAGTAAAAAGTCGGACGATCTGGCTCTCTATTTCATGGCGCTCGGATTCGCCGATAACGGCACGGGCAACAATGTAATAGAACTTATGCCCAAAACCGCGCTCGATGATTTTAACCAGTGGGATGATATCGATCCCGAAACATTTAACGGTGGTACGCCTACAGGTGAGGCCATTCAGGCGGTTATCGATGATATTCTCGGCGGTACTCGCGGCGAACCGGATAAGAACGCCGTGTCACCTGCAATAATTCTTATATCCGATGGCCTTCCCAATGGTAAAAACCCCACATATGAAGAAGTTCTTGAGAAAGCCGATAAGACTAGTAAAAAGTGTGTGTCCGCTTTCCGCAGAGCGTTAAGGGTTGCTCTTGGAATCAGCGTGGATGATGCTGGTCGCGAAAGCCTTAAAAAGTTCGGATCTGTCAGCAAAAAGATGAGCGATGCGGGTCTAAGCGGCTACTATGATTGTTCCGAAGAATACGTTGATGAGTTCGTAGAAATTCTTAAGTCAGCTACAGTCAAAGCGTCGGAGTAAAGCAAAAGCATGCAATGAGATGTGGGGGGGCGTTATTCCCTCCCACTCTTTTAAAATTTATAGGCAAAAGAGAATTTTATGTGTTAAAGACATTGTCTTTTGCTCTTATGGCGTGATTGCGTCACTGAACTATAATTGCTTTTAGTGATAAGGAGAATCAATGGATACAGGTAAAGATACAAAAAACGACTTAGTGCAGGACATTTCAACTACGTTGGAAGGTATAAATACTGCACAGTGCGTCGAAGTGGGCAAAAATAGTAGCACGAAAACGCAGGGAATAGGTAACAGCGTTCCTTCGACGCAGATTTTAGGCAACATTCAATTGTGCGACGACAACAATTCGTCATATAATCAGCCAATGCATCATGATTGCTCTAACGATATGTCTGAATTAATGCATGGAAATGCGGAAAGCATATTTGTTGCTGCGGATAGTATTGCAGCACAGAGCGATAAAGAGCCGAAAGGCAATGAAAACAATATCAGTTGTGTTCAATCAGAGCATAAGCAAATTAAAGTCGCATCTGAGGTCGATGCGGTAAAAGAGGAAAAATTGCCTGCAGTTGTTCCGGAAGAGACGATCTACGAATACACATTCGGAGATAGAGGCCAACTCGCTTCAGATGTGACCAGGTTCATATCTGAAAATTTTGGGCGCAAATCAGACTATGTAAAATGTCACGAGAGACTCATACAAAAGTTTCCCGTACTTAAAGGGTTAAGTTTGCAGTATTTCGACGATATATGTCGCTCAATTTCTAAATTTGTCGGTGAACAACACAACAATTTATACGTGGCGTTTGTGCTATTTTACATATATACACTCGGCAAATATCCGCAGCAATATTGGGCGGAGGCGGTTATACCCGCAGAACAGACAAGCTATGCCGCTGTGTGCGCTGTAGGTAAACAGTTTTCTGCGGCAATTGCATCGGAAAGTGATGTGCAGAATAATTTTGAACGCGTAATGAAAGATTACCAGCGTGCCGCAAAGAGAAAGTATGTATTTGCGCTTATGCGCGACGATGACGGTTTAGGCATGGTTAATATATACGAGATGTTCTGCGATATTTTTATAAACAAATATTGTAATTATAATGTTTTATTGTGGAAACGTACAATAGACGGATATCTCGGCAAATCTCATATCGTGCGTCAGGGAACGCGCAATTCTGTAAATTATAGATGTGAGTATGCTGATGATGGTGAAAAAGTGCAGATATACGCCGTGTCGTATATGGGATGTCAGGAAAAACCCATGCATGTGGAGTGTGAGGACTATTGTTTTACCGAGTTCTATGATGACGATACTTGGCTCGCGGTGTCTTGTGATGGGGTAGGCAGTTGCGCGCATTCTTCTCTTGGGTCGTGGGCGGCTACAGGCGCACTTAGTGCAGTTTTAGGTGCGTACCTTACTGAAAACGATATGCTAAAACATGAGACTAAAGGTTCCGAAAAGTGTGGTCTATTCAGTAAATTGCTCTCCCAGAAGAATAAAAAAGCCATTACCGATAATGAGAGTTGGGGTAACCTTATGTATTACCTTCAAAACACGTTTGCTTCGGAAGTTTACAAGTTTTGGCGTGAAACCGTCATCGAAACTCAACGTGAACTTGGCATAGAGGTGGACGACATTTCGCAGTATACCACAACTTTGCAGTTTGCTTTCGGATGTAAGGCCTTTGTTGCCTGTGGCAGAGTGGGCGATGGCAGATATTTTGTCAAGAAACACGAAGGTGAGGGCAAAGACGCTTCGTTTGGTGGCTTTATGTTAAATGACGGCATATCTGGCGTAACGCAGGCGGCGATATATACAATTGCACATTTAAAGCGCAATCCGCACGCAATGCAGATAAGTTTTTTTAATCCAGATGAATTGGATGACATTATTATATCTTCAGACGGATGCGACGGGTATTTTGGCGACAGTGTGCCGGCATTGCTTGCTCGTGCGGATGAATTTTCCGCTCTGCCGTTCAAGGATAGATGCGAAAAACTGGCAGCTGTAGCAAGACTATGTGCCGAAGTCAATAGAACAATGTACGGTAGCGGAGATGATAGCACAATAGTCCATATACATTTTAAGCGTTGACGACAGAGAGGTGGAATTATGCAGGTTAACGATAAGATAAAAATAGGCAACGATACTTACATTGTGTTGTCTCAATGTGGCGAAGGCGGCCAGGGCTCGGTATGGAAGGTAAAAAACAGTGTAACGGATGAAATATGTGTTGTTAAAATTTTAAGCGAAAAAAACCCTGATCGCAGAAAAAATAAAATCAATAACATCAACCGTATTACAAATGAAAAATTAGATAAAAAACTGGGGAGTGTCGGCGAGCAATATGGTATCAATCATGTAATTCCTATTGCTAAGTATAACAATCCCGCAAGCAGTGAAATCGGATATATAATGGAATACATCTCGGGAAAAACGCTTAGTCGCATGCTCGCTGATGGGACTGTCAGCGGCATGAGTCTCGAACAAAAGTTAAAGTTGCTCAGTAAAGTAGCCCGCGCTGTAGATATGCTTCACACCATAGGCTACTGCTATACCGATATAAGCTTCGGCAACTTTATGTATGATGAAAATACCGATACCGTTGCGATGATTGACTGCGAGAATATATCCAGTATGAAAGATATATTGAATGGCAAATGCGCGTTTCTAAAAGGCACAGGCTTTTTTATCGCTCCAGAGGTCGCATTTTACGGCAAGACGACGTCTTATGACACCGATAGGTATGCTCTCGCAACGCTGATGTTCTGTTTCCTTACTGACTACGGAATACCTTCACCTTATCACGGCGAGGCAATGTACACGGCGGTTCCGGCATGCTCAGATATGATAGAAGTGGCCGAATGTGACGGGGAGGACGAAATAGATAAAAACTGGCGACACTTCGTCTTTGACAAAAGAGATCGCTCGAACAGTCTCGATAATTTGGCAAAAGACTGTATGAATCCCGAAAACCAGAATTTTCGTAAAAAGGTTGAAAGGGTAATGTACCTTTGGGATAATCTGCCCGAAAAATTGAAGGAGTTGTTCCATAAGGCGTTTGATAATCCGTTTGATGTTAAAAGGCCTATAGCTTCGCTTTGGGTTCGCGCGATAGCAGATGTGCTTAACCCTGCGAAGCCAGCACATGCGAGAGCCAACACAACTAAGCCGCAGCAACCTCAACAGCCTAAACCGCCTAAACAGCCGCAAAAACTGCCCGTCAAAAGTCACGATAATATAATTTACAACGCTTCCGCGCCTGCAAAGCCGAAAAATGCCTACAAGCCTTTTGTGCCTGCAGGTCAAATTAAGGGAGATAATCCGGTTGCTGCTCCAGTTAAACCTGCGATATCAGGTCCTTGTCTTATAGGTGCGGAGGGGAAAATAGTAATGATAGCCGATGCAGTAATGAATGTCAATGGTGATGAGCTTGGCCTTAGACAGAAGGAGCTGGGTATGATAGAAAAAAAAGCAAACGGCTATACATTTACATCAAAACTTCAGACCGCCGTTGAGGTTAAGGCACCCGACGGCAAAATTAAAACAAGGCTTTGTAAGGGACAGAGTATCGATCTTCAAAGCGGAGATATTATTAAGCCAGTTATAAGTACGGTATCGGTAACGATAAAATTCTGACAAAAGATATATGGAAAAAGAGACATTTCAATTATACTGCGACAAAGTTGCTGCAATGAATGCAGGCGTGCCCGATTGGTATAAGCGTGCAAATTCTATAATAGGTGATTATCTGCGCGAAAGCACTAATTATGGCTACGGCAATGTGCTTTATAATTTGCTGCTCCCTGCGCATAATCTTATAAAACAGGAGATAGACAGGCATTCTGTCAGCTCGGGGTTGGATGTTTATGAACTTGCCGCGCATCTATCTGCTTCTGATAGGGTGGAGGACTACCGTTTTTCCGCCTATCTGTTCGCTGTATGTGTGGCCGCTGTCGCATTCTTCGGCTTGGATATAGACGACAGCGTATGCGAGGATTTTGATGAGAACGAACTGATGAATTTCAATAGCGCAGTCAGCGTTATGAACGAAACTGATCCTTGCAAACGCCAACTCCTTCGTTATGGCATTAGATTGCTCGATTTTTCACGTAACAATCAATTGGTGCATTTCCTCCAGCTCAAAAGTTCTACAGTAGGACTTGTAGCGGGCGATATGCATGCCGCGTTAAAAAACATAATGTCGGCGGGCGCGAGGACATACATTACAGGCTGGCGAATTCTCAACCCGAGAATGGTATATCACTGTAAAATTTGCGGCAGAACAGAAAGCTTTCCGTACGATTTTTCTGCCAAAAAAGTTCAGCCGGCAAGACCTTGTCCCATATGCGATGCAAATAATACCCACAACAGAAAGAGCCTTATTCCCATCAAGGAAAAATTGACCTGCCTCCTCGGAGATGAATATATATGCTCGTGCGGCGCGGCTATATCTGTAGCCGATTTGGAGGATGTTGGCTATAAATGCCCTAAGTGCGGCAAGTGCGTCAAGCCTGAAAGTGCGCCCGTCATCTCCTCGGCTGACCTGAGAAAGGGAGGGAAGAACGAGATGTTCTGTGCCGTCGGCGATTTTGCCGCCAAGGAGACATTGCGCGGGCTTATGAACAAGTCGAACAATTTGGAGCGCAACTTTGGTCTCCATGTTCTGTACCTTGCCTGCGGTTTTTTAAGGTGGAGAGACGCCAATGGTACGGAATACAACTCTCCCATGTTACTCTGCCCTATAAATCTTTCTGCGGACACTTCGCGGGACAAATATTACTTTGAAACAGATTCATCTGCATCGGGGCACATTTTTGAAGTAAATAAGACACTCATACAGATGCTTGCCTCGTATTCGAGGACGTGTTCCATAAGTTTGCCTGAACTTAACGAAAACAACATACACTCGTATTTTACGCTTGTGCGCGATAGTTTTCTCAATGCTGACGATAACATAAGAGCGATAGTTAGAGATTGGAAGATAGACAGACAATTTGGTATCGGGCTTTTTCATTATCAAAAACTTCAGCTTCATTACGATATGGAAGAAAATGCCGATAAATATCTCGAGCATCCCATTATTCGTAGGTTATGCGGCGACAGCACAGCGGAAATTGAACAAACCACAAAGATAGACAGACCTTCTATGAAGTATATGCTACTCGACGCTGATTCCTCACAGGAAGAGGTAATAAGGCGCGCTCAGGAGGGGCAGTCTTTTATATTGCAGGGCCCGCCCGGCTCTGGAAAAAGTCAGACGATAACAAATATTATCGCAAACGCTCTCGGTGCAGGTAAAACTGTATTATTTGTAACGGAAAAGGCATCGGCGCGCTCGGTTATAATAGATAATCTTCAGCATTGCCACGTTTCTGGCGATAAAAAGCTGACGGAATTCGTGCTTGATTTCGACAGTTTCAAAAAGCGCAGTGGGGCTATAGGTCGAGAACCTTTTGTCAACGAATTGAACCGCTACATCGTCCCTTACAGTCCCACGGGCGGCTACGATGACCGTCTGCTCATTGACGAGGAGATGACGTATAAGAAGATAAGGCAGTTTATGCGCGAAGCGCATGGGGTATACGGCGGGAAAAATTACTTAAGGTTGCTCAACGATATGGCGCCTTTCGCCGGATATGAAGAATTGCACGCAAATGCAGACCTTATTCCCGTAGATATGGCCAATTTTGCCGAGCTTTGCGGCGTACTCGAAAAATATTATGGTTTGGCGACCGACTGCCCCGCGGGCATCGACTATAAAAATGGCGTATTGCGCGGTTGCAAAGGCGACGAGAGCAACACGCTTTACCGTGCGGCCATATCTTACAGAAATATCTGCGGTAAAATCGCAGACTGCATTACAACGCTTAAATCGTTCGGTTGGCAGGTTGGATCAGATAAAGACTTGCTTAAAGAGTGTGTAACCATGCTCAGGCGGTGGGCGGATATGCCTGCGCTTACAAAGCAGATACTCGAAGATATAAACGCGAAAAAGCTTGACGGACTCATCGCCCGCGCGAAGAACAGAATGCTTCTCATCACCAGACTTTCGCAGCATCCCGGTCTTAATTACGGCGGAATGGTCGTTCACGACAAGGTGATGGCTCTCGATACAGCAAGCCTTGCAACCCAAGGTAAAAAATACTCGTCATTTTTCAGCCGACTCAGTAAAAAATATCGGGCTTGGCGCGAGAGTATCTTCGGTTGCTTCAAATCGAACCCGATGGGGACAAAATATGCCGACGCGCTTAGCGCGCTCAATATGCTTACGCAGTATAAGGATTATTATGAACAGCTTGAAAGCAATCTCAGCCAGAGTGGCGAGGACATCAATCTGTTCGGATACGAGTCGGTAAACGCCGAAGCGTGGAAAAAACTCATTGACGATCTCAATGTCGCCAAGGCTATACTCGCCGATAACAACATAGCAATTCTCAATGTCGGCGGCAATTCTTCCTGGGCATTAAGATTTGAACGCTCGGTATATTCGTCAACGTGCGCGGATATTATCTCGCTCGCGGATTCGCTCGACGCTGCCATCGACGGGGAAGAACGCGAAGGCAACATCATTGCTTCATATTTCGAAACTGATGTGTACAGCCGCTATTACCCTTACTGCGTGGCGACAGTACATGAAATTGTCGATAACAGACAGTATCTCGCGCTTTTATATAGGCTCAATTTATCGCTTTCAGACCTGCGCGCAAATGGGTGGTTGTCTATTTTGGACGAATTCATCGATGAAAAAGAGGAAGATTTCAGCACTGTAAGGGGTAGACTGTTCAAGACATATTATATCAACGTTATCAATACTTTCATCAACGACTATCACCTTGACACCCTGCGCGATTTCACGCGCAGTGGCCACGAAAAGTTGCTCGCAAAGTATGGTGATATTGAAAAACAGTTGCTTTCTTCAGGCGCGAAAAGGATATACGAAACGTTAAAAACTTATTTTAAAGAAGCTGCTTCCCACCGACATGGAGGCAGTTTAAGTGCATATCCTAAACTTCAGTCGAAAGCGCATTATTCAATAAAGCGAACAATATTGGAAAACTGGGATTATATAAGTCATATAAAACCTTGTTTTATGATGTCTCCGCTCAATGTGAGCCAGTACATAGATATCGGAATAACTTTTGATATTGTGATTTTTGACGAAGCCTCGCAGATATTCACCGAAGACGCACTTGCTTCGATTGTTCGTGGCCGGCAAGTCATAATTGCGGGAGACAGTAAACAGTTACCTCCATGTGATTTCTTCCGCGCGGGTGACAGTTCACAGGATGATGAAGATACTTACTACGACGAGGATTCCAATAACGAGTATTCGCTGCTCACTACAGCAGACAGCGTATTGCCGGATGCTTCCGTATCCCTCGCGTGGCATTACAGAAGTAGCGACGAATCACTTATACATTTTGCCAATCAGGCTATGGACTATAACCTCATTACCTTCCCTTCGGCAAAGCATAATCCCGATGATGGTGTCGTGTTTGTCAGTGTGCCGTACTCGCCAAACAGATGCTATGTCGCGGGTAAAGGCGGGTCGCATACCAACCCCGAAGAGGTAGATGAAATTGTAAACCTTATTTATAGTGAAATGGTTCACCCAACCCGCGGGGCTTTTTCCATAGGTGTGGTGGCGTTCAGTAACGCCCAGGCTTCTGAGATAGAGTCTAAGTGGGAGGAATTCAAGCAGGATCCTACAAAAAAGGCGAATATTGAAAAATGGGAAAAGGAGCATAGGGAAGAGCCTCTTATCTTCTGCAACCTTGACACCGTACAGGGCGATGAACGCGATACAACGATAATAAGCATTTGCTACAGTAGCGATTCCAATGGCAAATTTATACTGCCTTATCTTGGGAGAATAAGGTTGGAATCTGGTAAAAAGAGGATAAACGTTGCCGTAACGCGAGCAAGACATCGAATGATAGTTGTATCTATGCTCGATGAATATACGCTGAAAAATGCTATCAACGCAAGTTCTGCCCCCGAAAATAACAAGGCAGGCGCCAATATGTTGCTTGGCTTCATCGGGTATGCTCGCAGACATGGTGATGAAAGACATACCGAGAGTGGCGAAACTGAGAGCGATATCGCAAAATCTGTATGCGGACTGCTCGATGAGCACAATATCGCGTACGACTGTGAAGTCGGAATGTCTGAATGCAAAATCAGCATAGCCATACGTGATTGTCAAGTGCAGGGCGATTATTGCTTTGGTATAATAATAGATGATCCTGGCAGGGTCGATTTTGATAGCGTACGTGAATATTCTCGTCTGACCGAGCAGATTCTGTCAAATAAGTATGGCTGGAAGCTTTATAGAATTTTTCCCTCTTCGTGGATAAATGACTACGAGAATGAAAAGGCTATGCTGCTTGAAAATATAAGAAAGGCTACAATATAAAATTACCCCATTCCCCAATGGGCTTTCATTTCTGATTTTGGACGAATATACGTAAGCTTTCGCATATTAGCGATTTATTCCGTATTTATCGTACTCGCCCAACAGACGACATGTCGATATGGGGTGTGTAGCGGCGCTGTGTTTAACCATGTGATTGTCGGCGCTGGATTTAATAACCGCAAAAGGAGACAGTTAGATGAATAAGACTATATATATTTTAATCGACTGCTCAGAATCTATGAGTGGTTCCCGTGTGGCTATGGTGAACTATACAATGCATAAAATTTTTGAAGAAGTTTTTCCTGCTGTCCTCGCTGAGAATTTTACGAGTTTGGATATTTGTGTTAAGGTAATCGGCTTTGCCGATGCGGGCACAGGAAATAATGTTTTCGAAATTATACCGAAGACGAATATAAACGCGTGTGCTTGCTGGGTCGATATGACTCACGATGTGTTTAAAGGAAAAACTCCTATAGGTGAGGCAATCAAGACTATTATATACTATGATATTCTCGGCGGAATTGGAGAACCTCATATAAACGAGGTCATTCCATTAATAATAGTTATATCGGATGGCCTTTCCGATTGCGGAAATCCTACCTATGAAGAGGTGCTTGAGTGGGGGGACAAAACGAGTGATAAGTGTGTGGGCGCATTCCGTAAGACATTTAGGATTGCAATTGGCATTGATGCTTATGGCATCGGCCGTGAAAATCTGAAAAAGTTTGGCAGTATTAGCAAGCGAATGGAACTTAGGGGGATCAAGAGTTATTACGATTGTTCGGAAGAATATGTTGATGACTTGGTAGATATTCTCCGACCACCGCCCATAGCTTCTCTATATTAGTAAACTGGTGGACTGTCGGCTTGCAACATGCTACGACAGTTGCAGTAAGGGCTATATATTTTGTGGCGATAAATATGCCATAAATCATTGATTAGCTTGTTTTAATCTTCTTCCTGTTCCATATGCAAATCTTGCGTAAGATTTAAAAATTGCACTTGAAATAATCGAACTTCTATGCTATGATTGCTATTATGAAAGAAATTTTTTAAAAAGGTTTAAAGAGTAAGCTATGGCACGTAAATACATAAATTGGGAAAAGACTGGAAAAAATTTACAAATTCTCAGAGCAGATAATCTTGCTTTGAGGAAATATGTCTGCCGTGAGCTCAACTATGATAAGGGCGACTGTTCAGGCGACTGTGATACCTGCAAATACGATATGGATACTAACATCAGCCGCACGGAGCTTGCAAAGGTTTTTAATGTGTCCGACAGCGTCATCTTCAATTGGGAGAATGGCATAACACCCGTAGATCTTGAAGATATGTTGTTCTATTGTCAGCTTGCTGAAGTCACATTGGATGATATAGTAGTTTATGATTGATGCTGCCCGTTAGAATCTTATTTTAAAGTCGTTTAAGTCAACTTTGATCTTTTATATGGCTCGTGAGAAAAGAACCTGTATTTTTTACAGGTTCTTTTTTATTTATGCGAAATATCAATATAGCGAAAATAATGCGGGTTTGAAAGTTGGGTAAGGATATCTTAAAATATAAGTACAGTA
>DVIU01000083.1 GCA_018711035.1 Candidatus Scatousia excrementigallinarum | reverse complement strand
ATATAGCGGAGCGGTTTTACCGCAAAGCAAAGCGGCCCCATGGTCAAGCGGTCTAAGACATCGCCCTTTCACGGCGGTAACTCGGGTTCGAGTCCCGATGGGGTCACCAAACAAGTTAAAGGCGAACCCGTTTCCATTAGGAGACGGATTCGCCTTTATCGTATGGATAAAACATAATTGAAAGGAAGATTTAAAATGGACGATAGTTTTAAAAGAAATATAGAATATGTATTTAATAACTTTTTTAGTGAAGAGGAAATTGAACAAGTTTTAAGCGATATAAATGGATTATCTCATCCAATTTTCGATATAGTGAATCCCTATTGTTATGACAGTAGTAATAATAATGGCTTCACTAGAGAAAATGTAAGGTTGGCTTTTAATATTATTATAAAGAAAAACTCAGAGTGGCTTAACAAAATTAAAAAAAGATTAATAAATAACACTGATTATTCCCAGCCTTCATCAGCTCTTGGCGAACTAAGATGTTATGGCTATTTATTGGAGGCATTTACGGGATATGATGTAAAACCAACAGATAAATCTTCTACGCCAACCCCCGATTTCAGTATCATTAACAAAAACGAAATTGTAGAGGTTGAAGTCAATACACCTCAAATGAATGGAGAAGAGCAAAAAGCACTTGAGCAGTTTAATAATCAACAAAATAGCACTACTCATAATAAGCCTTGCATTAGAGAACACGTAACCGCTCCATTTGGTAGAAAAAATGCCAAATGTGTAACAGAAAATGTTATTCACAAAATCACATCAATAAAAGAAGACGAAGCTCAATTTAGTAAAAAAACTTGTTCAATATTATGGGTAGACTTACAAGATTCACATATGAATTCTATAGATGATAGATGTCGTTCATCTTGCCCAATTTTCACGGGAAGAGGCTACAGCAGTATGGAAGATTATTTTTCAAACGAATTATGGTATGCAACATATGCCTCAAAAGGCACTCCAATTTTTGAAAGTGTAAATTTGGGCGAAGGTATTCCTGTTAAAGAACTACCCAAAGTAACTTACGATGGGAGGTTTTGCAAAAAACGTAAATCGATTGTCGATGCTATTATTTTTTCATTGCCACACAATACGGTCATTTATGAAAACCCTTATGCAAAACATAAAATACCGAAATGGTTTATTGAAGCTATCCAAAATGTGCGATGGTATAGCTATCAAGGATCAAAATTAAATTTCCCTGATCATATTTTGCGCAATCAATTACGTATTGATCGAAAAATTATTACATCATTAAGTCAAAAAGAATTAAAACATTGGTAATCCGTGAAAAAATGTTCGCCTTAACATTAAGTGGGGGGGATTAAAGAGTGGTTAAATTCTTCAACCACTCTCTGTAATTCAATTGTGATATTTTGAAAAGTAATGACGGCCGCTTCAAACGAAGCGCCCGCCGCCGTTATATATTAAATACTCTTCAAAAATTCAAGCAGCAGATTACGCTGTTTTGGAGTGAGGTTAGAAATGGCGGACGAAATGTCTTCCTGTTCCTCCGACACGTTGAAAAAGTCCTTCAAAGAAATTCCCAAAGCGTCACAGACAAGTTGAAGATGCCCAACTGTTATGTCAGCAGTTCCTAATTCAACTCTGCGCAAATGCGTTTGAGATATTCCCGCAATATCGGCCAGATAATTCTGGGAATACTTATTCTGCTCTCTTAATTGCTTTATCCTGTTTCCGACGTCCATAATATACCTGTGCTTAGTCTTATATAAATAAGTCTAAGCATTTTTTTGTGTATTATTTAGTCTTATAGTGTTGCTTAATTAGTCTTTTAATGCTAAAATGGTTATTGTATAAGACTAACTGAGGATAAAGAGTTAAACACTATGGCAACAAAACTTATGGATAAGGCGAAAAAGGAAAAGGCGGACGAATTTTATACGCAGCTTTCGGATATAGAAAATGAAATGCGGTATTATAAAGAGCAATTCAAAGGCAAGATAATTCTCTGTAATTGCGATGACCCTTATGAAAGCAATTTCTTTAAATACTTCGCGCTTAATTTCAACCATTTGGGGTTAAAAAAGCTCATTGCAACATGTTATGACAGTTCGCCCGTCGCCTTTACTCAACTGTCGCTGTTTGATTGCGGCAAATCAATTCCTAACAAAAACAGAAGAGCCTATAAGATAGAGATAACCGAGGTCGGCGACTTTAACGCTGATGGCGCAGTAAATTTATCTGATGTAAGATACCTGTTGCAAAATAAGGAAAATACTCTTACACTGTTAAACGGTGATGGCGATTTTCGTTCGGATGAGTGCATTGAGCTTTTGAAACAGTCTGATATTGTTGTGACAAATCCGCCGTTTTCCCTTTTTCGTGAGTATGTTGCACAATTAATGAAGTACAATAAAAAATTTGTAATTATCGGTAATCAAAATGCTCTTACATATAAAGAAATTTTCCGTTTCATAAAAGAAAATATCTTATGGTTAGGCTATAAATTTGGCGATATGAAGTTTCGAGTTCCTGACTACTATGAAGCAAGAACAACGAGATTTTGGATTGACGAATACGGAAAGAAATGGAGAAGCTTAGGAAATATATGCTGGTATACGAATCTTGATACAGCAAAAAGGCATGAGTATTTGACTTGTTATAAACGTTATTCGCCAGAAGAATATCCAAAGTATGAAAATTATGATGCCATAAATATAGACAAATATACAGAAATACCTTATGACTATGATGGTTGCATGGGTGTGCCTATTACTTTTCTTGACAAATATAATCCTGAACAGTTTGAGATAGTTGCTTTAGGTATCGTAGGAAGTATAGATTTTTCATCAGAAAAAAAGATGGAGATTTTAAAAGACGGTAATGGTACAGGAAAGTTTACTATAAACGCAAAAGGCACTTTATACAGAAAGTACAATCCTCAGGTTGATAAAAGGCCTCCTGCGTTCAAAGATGCTGTAACTGGTGAATTGTATTCAAGCATATATGCAAGAATAATAATCAGGAGAAAAAACTCAAATGAAAATTGAACTTCACGAGATAACAATAAGAGAAATTGCCAAAGGTTACATAGATAATGCCGAAGAAGGCGTAAAAGGGTACGGTGGTCTGCTCAATATACGTCCTAAATATCAAAGAGAATTTGTCTATGACGAGAGCAAGCGCAATGCGGTAATTGATACCATAGTCAAAGGCTTTCCCTTAAACGTCATGTATTGGGTTAAAAATGAGGACGGAACTTTCGAGGTTTTGGACGGTCAGCAGAGAACAATAAGTTTTTGTCAGTACGTCAACGGCGATTTTTCTCTGAATAACAGAGCGTTCCATAATCTTACCGCCACCGAGCAGGATGAAATACTTAACTATAAGTGCATGGTTTATTTCTGTGAGGGAAACGATAAAGAAAAGTTGGAATGGTTCAAGACAATCAATATTGCGGGGGAAAAGCTCACCGACCAAGAGCTCAGAAATGCCGTCTATACAGGCGAGTGGCTTACAAATGCCAAATTAAAATTCTCGAAGTCGAATTGTGCTGCTTATAATCTTGCCAATAAGTATGTGAATGGTTCGCCTATCCGTCAGGACTATCTGGAGACGGCTATTTCATGGATAAATGACAACAAAATTGAAGAATATATGTCTGTCCATCAGCACGACCACAACGCTAATGAACTG
>DVIU01000082.1 GCA_018711035.1 Candidatus Scatousia excrementigallinarum | reverse complement strand
ATTTTAAGAAGTATTACAAAAAATATAACAAAAAATATAATTTAGATTTAAATTTATAAGATATTAAATTTTTTCTGCATTACAATTTTGCAAAATCTTCTTTGTAAGTTTGTTATCAAGAATTACAGCGGGAATGCTACCCAAAATAGCTCCCAGAGCACCGCCAATTTACTGTATATATTTTAAATGCCATATCTAAATTAAATACAAGAATTAAAAATATTGTTAAAATATTTCAAAATATTTATTTTCTAAAATAATCGCAAATGCGTGTTTTTTTACGCGGGAATAGGTATCTTACTTTTTCGGCAAGTTTATTTCTTTCCAAATCATCCAATTGTTTTTTTAATATTGCTTTTTCTAAAACCACCTTATTATAAAGCTCGGAGCAGATAACACTTTTGTCAACGTGTTCTTTTAATTTTTCAAGTTGTTCTTCTTTCTCTTTTATTGATTTAACTAGTTCTTTCTTCACGTTAAAAAAAACCTCTTTAATGTCTTTACGGTTCTGATTACAGGCATCTGGCGATATTTTTGCTACAGCCGCAATCCGTTTTACATTATAAGAATAATCATAAATCCAAACTTTTAAATCATTTCTTTAGGTGATTTTGAATTATACGGGCAATAAATCATACTCATAGCCTATTTTTAAAGCCTTTAAGTTAAGAGGCAGTAAATTTTTTCTATGAGCAGGAATAACGTTGTCCAGAGCTTCAGCAAGAGTTTCAACCGAAACAAGTTTGCTTACTTTTGCAACAATACCTAATGCTAATATATTAGCCATTTTAATATTACCTACATTTTCAGCAAGTTTTGTTATAGGCGCAAACAGATAATTTATATCAGCTCTGGTTTTAATTTCTTTTGCTAGAGTAGAATTAGCAATCATCCAGCCGCCTTTTTTAATTTTAGAAACGAATCTTTCCACAGAAGCCTGATTCAATGCCACCACAAAATCAGCTTCTTTTTTATTAACGGCACTTACTTCTTCATCGGTATTCATAACAATTTCACAGTTAACTGTTCCTCCGCGCATTTCAGCACCATAGCACGGGTACCATGTAACCTGATTACCATTAATCATAAATGCATTTGCGAGAACTTCTCCCGCAAGTAATACACCTTGTCCTCCAAAACCTGCTATAATAAAATTCTTTTCCATCACCTTTTTCCTTAATTCTCTTTATTTGCTGTTATATCTTTATAAACGCCCGGCTTAAATATTTCCATCATTTGTTCTCTTACTCTTACATGCCCCTGCTGAGGAGTCATCTTCCAGTTTGTCGGGCAGGTTGAAAGAATTTCTACAAAACCGAATCCTAAACCGTTCAACTGAGCTTCAAATGCTTTTTTGATAGCAAGTTTAGCTTTACGGATATTAGGAACAGTATCAAGAGAAACTCTTGCAGAATAAGCTGTGCCATCACACAGAGCTATATGTTCAGCAATCTTGATAGGATAACCGTAATACTCAAGATTTCTTCCGGTAGGAGAAGTTGTGGTAACCTGTCCCAGAAGTGTTGTAGGCCCGAGCTGACCGCCTGTCATACCGTAAGTAGTATTATTAATACAAATTGCAGTAAGTTTTTCGCCTCTCAAAGCAGCGTGCAAGCTTTCTGCCAGACCGATTGAGGCAAAGTCTCCGTCGCCTTGATATGTAAATACAAACTTATCAGGTCTTGCCCTTTTAACTCCTGTTGCTTCAGCAAGAGCTCTGCCGTGAGGAGCTTCTATTGAATCAACATCCAAAAAGTCATATGCGGTAACAGAACAACCTATTGATGCAGTAAGAATAGCTTTATCTCTAAGGTTATACTCATCTATACATTCTGCAATAAGTCTTATTGCGACACCATGGTCACACCCCGGACAAAATGAGTATTTTGTTCCTTCGCGTAATGATTCTGCAATTTTAAATGTTTGTGTCAATGTTGTCATTTTATTCCTTTATTTGTTTTTTTATTTCACTGATAATATCATCAACTTCCGGCGGATTGCCGACAGGTCTGTTATAAAATTCAACCGGAACTTTTCCGTTAACCGCGAGTTTAACATCTTTCAGCATTTGCCCCATATTCACCTCAATATCAAGGAATTTACGGGCAGTAGCTGCCAGTTCAGCAATTCTTTTTGATGGGAACGGGAACAGAGTAACAGGTCTCAGCATACCAACTTTAATACCTTCTTTTCTGCAAGTTTTAATAGCTGATTTAATATTTCTTGCAGGACTGCCAAAACAGGTAATAATTAGTTCAGCATCTTCTGTTTCAAATTCTTCCCATTGTGTTTCATTTTCTTCAATTAGTTTGTATTTTTCAAACAACTTATCCAAAAATTTACACTGATTCTCAGCCAGCGGTGCATAAGAACGAATAACCCTTCCTGAACGGCCTTTTGCGCCTGTTAAAGCCCAGCCGGAATTATCTATCTCGGGATAAGGATATTCCCCGAATTCTACAGGCTCCATCATTTGTCCAAGTAATCCATCAGCCAGAAGGATGGTAGGATTTCTGTACTTGTGAGCGAGATAAAAAGCTTTGTAAGTTAAATCAACACATTCCTGAACAGTAGACGGCGCAAGAACAATATGTTTGTAATCTCCGTTTCCTCCACCGACTGTTGCCTGGTTATAATCACCCTGGGACGGATAGATATTACCTAAACCGGGCCCGCCGCGCATAACACTTATTAATACTATAGGAAGCTCATCCGATGCTGCGTAAGACAAAGCTTCCTGCATAAGCGCAACAGCGCATGATGAAGATGATGTCATTGCCTTAGCACCTGTAGAACATGCTCCTATAACCATATTTATAGCAGCGAGTTCGCTTTCAGCAGAGACGTAAGCACGTTTCAATTCCTGCATTTTTCCGCTCATAAATTCGCCAATTTCACTCTGCGGAGTAATAGGATAGCCGAAATAACATTCGCAGCCTGCAATAACAGCAGCATTTGCTATTGCATAATTTCCTTTTATTAAAACTTTTTTATTGTTTTTTACTAAACATTCAGTCATATTATCCTCTGTAAACTTCCGTAATTGCTAAATCAGGACAGCGGGTTGCACACATTGCGCATCCAATGCATTGTTTTTCAGGATCACAAAATTCGACAAGATGATCCCCTAATTTATTTGTTTTTTCACTAACTTTTATAAGCTTTTTCGGACATTCATCTATACACAAATAGCATGCTTTACATTTATCCGAATCTATAACTATGTGACTCATATTATTTCCACTTTTCCTTTCACCATGCCTAGCCAATATTATACCACTTTAATCCGAAAAAATCCTTTTATCTTTACAATTGTAATAAATTTAGTTAATATTTTGCGCTAATAATATTACTCTGGTAAAATACAGATAGGTGTATGTGTATTGAAAAAGAAAGTAGAAATTAATGACTCAGAATGCTGAAGACTTCAACAGAATTTTAAATGAAATAAATGCAAAAATTGATTATATGGCCTCTCATAATGATAAACAGGCTATTGATATGCTGCTTGACCAAGTCAGAACATTAGAGAAAACGTTTAATGACAGCTTAATGAACTTCAATTTTGAAAAACAAACTATTTTTGACAATATACAAAAAGAAATTAGCAGTATTATTCAGAAGTCTTCTATTCTAAAAGATTTGTTTCCTCAGGAAGACAATACTAAATTTGAGAAGGTTGAAAACACAATAAACTCAAATCTTTCAAGAGTCCATAACGACCTGAGTGACACAATCAAGCAAGATTTTAACCAAATTGCTCAAGGCATTGGAGCCTTGTATTCACGTATCGAAAACCTGAAAAATTCCCTTGATGATACACAAGGGCTTGAATCTTTAAAAGAAGATTTTAATATTCTCGGCAACAGAATGATTGAAATACGCAATGAATTAAAACAATCTTCCGGTGAAAGTCTTGCTGCTATTATTGAAAATATTAATAAAAATGATAACAATCTTAACAGTTTAAGAGCCGATTTAGACTCTAATATTCAAGCTGTTAATCAAAAACTTCAAATGTCCACAGACAATTTGACTGACTTTAAACAGAGTATTGCCGATAATCTGACGAATTATCTTAATTCAATAAAACAGCTCTTTGCTTCGTTCTCGGAAGAAATGCACTCGCATCAGGAATCAATTTCTTCTGATATATTCAATAAAAAATTACAGGAACTTGATATCCTTTCAGGCGATATAAATAAACTTTCGGAAAATCTAAATCTCAATGAAGAAAGTTATAAAGTTTTATTGAACAGTAAAGTACAGGAACTGTATAATTACCTGAAAACTCTTGAAGATATTTTATCATCAACGAATATAAGCGTCGGGAATTCAATTGCTGAAATTACTGAAGTAAAAAGTTCTATTGCCGCCACAACCGCAAAACTTGATGATATTTATACAAAACTGTCAGCACAACTTGATTCCGCTTCATTAAAATCCGATGATATCAAAAATATTGTTTCGGAAAAATTTAAAAATCTGGATTCTTCGCTCTACTCGATGGAAGATAACATTGTTAAAGAGTTCAGCGTAAGTATGGGGCATATTGAACAGGTAAAAGACGATATAAATGATTCTGTTAGTGCCAATATTAATGAAATTAAAGCCATACTTGAGTATATGGAAGCAAACACTGCACGCGAGTCTGCCGGTATTTCCGAGAAACTGGAAAACAATGATTCTAAAATAACATCCGGATTAGGAACTATTATAGATAAAGTAACTGATATTTCTGATAAATCCGCACTTTACGCTGCTGAAGCAAAAGAATTAACTTCAAAAAAAATCGAAGAAATTCAAAATTACCTGAATAACCTTGAAAGCATTATTTCGTCAACATCATTAAATCTTGACAGCTCTCTTACGGAAATAACCGATATTAAAGAATATATAGCAAACACTTCTCTAAAACTGGACGATATAGGTTCGAGTATCGTTAACAACCTTTCAAAAGGTGCTGAAAATATTGCTGATGTAAAAAATATATTTTCTCTCAGATTAGATTCTATCACTTCTAAATTATTTACAATGGAAGATAATCTGACAAAAGAAATAGCAAATAAGATTTCAGCATTTGAACAGGCAAAAGACGAGGCGGCATCAGGCGTTAATAATAACATAAATGAGCTTAAAACAATTATTGAATGTCTTCGTGCAAATATTTCGCAATCATCATCCAACTTAGCTGATAAAATCACTAACTTTGAAAGTATCATTTTACAAAAACTTGATGATTTAACTGCGGAAAATGATAAACAAAATACAGCTTCCGATGAAATCAAATCAGTATTAGAAAATATCTCTATTGAACTGCAAAAAACACAATCTCAAATTGCAGGCATTGAAATTCCTGAACAGGATTCGGGCATATCTGATGAAATTGCAGAAGTTAAATATATTCTAAATGATTTTGGAAATGCTTTTGCAGGAAAATTTGAAGAAATTTCCGAACAGCAAAACGAACATAAAAATAATTCTGATGAAATTAAATCAATTTTAAACAACGTTTCTTATGAAATTCAAAAAACACAATCGCAAATTGCAGACATAAAAATTCCTCAACAGGATAATAACATATCCAATGAATTAGCAGACGTAAAATCTGCAATAGGTGAGTTAACACAAACTTCTATAAATTTCTCGGATAAAATTAATGAATTCGGCAGTACTTTCGTTGAAAAATTCGATGAAATTTCTGACCAGAATGAAAATCAGAAAACTAATACCGAAGAATTGAAATTAATATTAAATAATATTTCGGATGAAATTCAAAAAACAAGAGTACAAATTGAAAGTATTGAAATTCCTGAACCTGATACAAATATCAATGCAGAATTGACTGATATGAAATCAGCTCTTGGAGAAATGGCACAAACTTCTATAAATTTCTCTGACAAAATTAATGAGTTTGGAAAAACTTTTGTTGAAAAATTTGACGAAGTTACAACACGTCAGGATGAACAAAAAAATAATTCGGCAGAAATAAAAACTTTATTAGATTATATTTCTGATGAAATAGAAAAAACACAGGGAAATATATCTGAAACACTTATGCATACTGCAAAAAGCAGAGAAGATATCTTTGTAAGAATTGAAGATGTTAAAGACCATATTTCTGCTATAAAACTTGCTATTGCAGATTTAAATACAGAAACCGGCGACAAAATAACAGAAAAACTTTTTGCGATTGAAGCAAAATTATACGATAGTTCAGAAAATTATGAACAAAATCTTACACAATTGCAAACAAAATTAGGAGAATACATAAGTAATGTTGAATTGATTTCCGAAGAAACAAATTCAAAACTCGCAGAATCAGCATCTGAATTTGTAGATATTAAATCTAATTTAAATGAAATCCAGGACAAACTTACTTATTTAAATACTGACCAGAAAAGCTTCTTTGAAGAAAATCTTACTTCTATAGTTGAAAAAATTGATGACGTTACAAAAGATTTAACTGCTCACAGAGAAGAAATAAAACTTGATATAAAAGATGTTGTACGTGAAAATATAATGTTTGTCGATAAGGGTCTTGAATATTTGACAATGACTCTTGATGAAATTAAATCACGGCAGTCGGAAACCGGCGATGATGTAGTGAATACTGTTGCGAACAGTATTGGTGATATCCGTCAGGAAATAGAACTTCTTAATACTGATATAAATGAAGTTTACCAAACAAAAACCGATGCAATAATTAAAGAATTTGAACCTTTAAAATCAGCAATTCTTGATTTCACGAGTTTTGATTTTAATGAAATTATCACAGAAATCAAAAACCAGATTGAACTTTCATACCTTAATTTGCTTCAGGAATTAAATAAAAATTTAATTGAAAACCATGATACATATATTAATATTGAAAACACATATAAAGATGTAGTATCAAGATGTGCCTCATTGCAGGAATGTATTGACGACTTTTCAAAAAATAATCTTGAACTAATTAATTCAACAATAGCCGGTCTGGACTTGAATGTACGTTCAAATCTGGAAAAAACCGATGCATTTCTATCAGAATGGAAAACTTATGCCTCTAATCTGGATAAAAAACTTTCTGAAAATTGCAAAGAGTTAGAACACTCTTTGTTAAATGTTCTTGATGAACTTCAAAAAACTATAGATGAAAAAGTTAAAGCCGGCAGCAGCGAATTAAAAGATTTTCTTGCAGTAATGCTTAATAATGAAGATTTGATGATAACCATTGAAAGCATTAACAGCGATATTGCAAATCAAATAGAAGCTTTTAAATCAATAATTGACGGAAAAAATAAAACACTTGAATCGTCTATCTCCAACATTGAGAAAAATGTTAATGAAAAGCTTAGTGCAATTCAGCTTGACCTCATGAGCAAACCTGATGAAGACGAACAGCTTACAAAATTTGCAAACCTGATAAAAGCAGCTCTGCAAGATTTACAATCTTCTGTAAACTCAAAACTTGATTCACTTTCCACAAATGATAATACAGAAGTTACCTCAGGTCTCGTAAAACTTATAGACTCTTTGAAAGAACTGCACAGTAAAGTTGATATTCTGGCTATGACAGATGATTCTGAAATTCGTGAAGATATATCTGAAATAGCAGAAAAATTAAATAAAACATCAGAAACCGACAACAAAATATCAGAAATGCTCGAAGCTTTACACAGTAAAGTTGATATTCTGGCTATGACAGATGATTCCGAAATCCGTGAAGATATATCTGAAATAGCAGAAAAGTTAAATAAAACATCTCAAACTGACAGTAAAATATCAGAAATGCTCGAAGCTTTGCATACAAAAGTTGATGTGCTGGCTGTAACAGATGATTCCGAAATCCGTGAAGATATATCTGAAATAGCAGAAAAGTTGAATAAAACATCTCAAACTGACAGCAAAATATCAGAAATGCTTGAAGCTTTGCATACAAAAGTTGATGTGCTGGCAATGACTGATGATTCTAACTTGCATGATGAAGTTGCAGATGTAAAAAATTTAATAAAAGAACAGAAAAAACTTTTTGATACATTTGAAAACAGCAAAAAAGCTCAGGAAATTGACAATTATCTGCAAAATTTGTTAAACGAAATTAATAAAATTGATTTGGAAAAAAATACCCAGGACATAAAAGAAGCTGTTATGTCCGCAATTCTTTCAGTAACAGATCAGATAACTTTTGTTGAAGAAACTGAAGAAATTAAAGATTTTGTAGAAGAAAAAACAAATGCAATTAACCAAACTCTTATAGATGTAAAAAAACAACTTAATAATATAGCAAGCAGCAACAGTGATATGGATTTGTATTCATACACGCTTCAGGATGTTGAAAGCGATATAGCGAAACTCCGGCTTGCATTGAATGAAATATCTTCTTCAAATGCAGCAGATGAAGTAGGAGTAATTTCATCAAATATAAACCGGATAGCAAAGTCAATCGAAGACTTGCGTACAACTTTGACAGAAGAACAGAATGACGAGTTAAAAGGCGATTTCGGAAAACTTAACGAAGACATATTAAGCATAAGCGCAAGAACCAATAAGCTGCTTTTAAATTCAGATGAATCCTATCGTGTAATCTGTGACAGCATGGAAGAATTTAACAGAAGAACCGACTATTTACAGGAACAGCTCGACTCCATAAATTCAAAAAATCTTGAAAACCAGCTTGTACAGATTGACAGAAAAGTTAACGCTACAATGAGCTCAAGTAAAGTTCTTGAAAATGTAATGATGTATCTTGGCGAATGGATGGACGGAACAACCGACATTGTTAACAGTATTTATGACAAAACATCAAAAACAGCAGCATTCCAGAAAGCACTGGAAGAACTAAAAGAAAATATTCCAGAAAAACAAGAACTTATAGATATTATAGAAAATAAATTTGAAGAACAACAAACAAGAATCGACAGATTAGAGAAAAAACTTGAAAAAGTTATTATAATGTTGGAAGAACGTGAGGCCGGCACGATTCAGGAAAAAGTGGATAATATAGAAACACAATTAGCCAAATTAAGCAGCAATATAGAAAAACTAACATCATATGTTGACGAATAACAAATTAATAAAAGATTTAAAACAAAACCTCCATTCAGAAAATGTACTTTCATCAATTGAGGAAAGATATGTCTATGCACACGACGCAACGAATGCAAAAACCGTTGCGAATCTTCCTGATGCAGTTGTATTTGTAGAAACAGTTGAACAGGTTCAACGCGTCGTGAAAATTGCGCGCAAATATAAAACACCTGTAATCTGCCGCGGAGCAGGAACAAATGTTGTCGGAGCCTGCCGGACAGACCATGGCGGAATTGTTTTGAATTTCTCAAAAATGAATAAAATTCTTGAAATCAGCCGCGAAAATATGACAGCAACAGTTCAACCCGGAGTAATTGTTGGAGATTTGCAAAAAGAAGCTGAAAAAATCGGGCTTTTTTACCCTCCCGACCCGTCAAATCTTGCTGTTTCAACAATCGGAGGCAGTATTGCACAAGCCTCAGGCGGAGCAAAAACATTTAAATACGGCTCAACAAAAGATTACGTAATTGATTTAAAAGTTGTAACCGCTAAAGGAGAAATTTTAAGAACAGGTTCAAGCACCATAAAAAATGCAACAGGTTATAATTTAAACAGCCTGTTTGTAGGTTCAGAAGGAACTCTCGGTATTGTAGTTGAAGCCACAATGAAACTTATTCCGCAGCCTGAATCAAAAAAAGTTCTAATGGCATACTTTGATACGGTAGAAGATTCCGTAAATGCTGTCAACGCAATCATAGAACAGAGAATTTATCCTGCAACGCTTGATTTTATGGATAAAAATGCGATTCAAACAGTTGAGAGATTTTATCCGGCAGGACTATTATGTGATAAAGAGGCCGCACTGGTTATTGAGATTGACGGATTTAAAAATTCTATGGAATATCAGCAGAATATAATTATTTCTGTTCTTGAGCAATGCAAAGCAACTAAAATCCAGTATTCCTCAAATGAAGAAGAATATGAAAGAATCTGGACAGCCCGTCGTTCATCAATGGGTGCCTGTGCAAAGCTCAAACCGAATGTTACAACAGATGATGTGATTGTTCCGCGGAAAAACCTTGCGAAACTTGTTAAAGGAATTAATGAGATTTGCAAAAAATATGATTTAACGGTTTGTATGGTAGGCCATGTAGGCGACGGAAGCGTTCATCCCCAGATTCCTATAGATTATCGTGATGAAGATGAATACAGAAGGTTTAAAAAAGCCAAATCAGAAATTTATGATTTAACTGCTAAACTCGACGGAATTTTATCAGGCGAGCACGGAATCGGAGCAGAAAAACGCGCACATATACACAAGGTTATTAACGGTATTGCACTTGAATACATGAGACAGATAAAGAAAACCCTTGACCCTGACAATATTCTCAATCCTTACAAAATATTCTAATAAACGACTTCATATGATTAAAAAAGGCGGTTTGTAAAAACCGCCTTTTAATTTTATTTAATTGCTCCGGAGCATTCTTCGCAAATACCGTCGGAATTAAGCTTTCTGTACTTCCAGCAGCGGGCGCACTTTTCGCCTTCGGCCGCCGTAACCCATACAGTGTAATTATCCTCTTTATATTCATTAAGAACACCGGACGGTTTTTCATCGGTTACGTAAGCCTGAGAAGTAATGAATATGTTACATAATTCACTTTCATTTGCTTTTAAAACAGCATTATCTTCAACGCACACGTGAACAGCAACTTCTAGAGAACTTCCGACTTTTTTATCTGCACGGAGAGGTTCAATTGCGCGTGTCACAACTTCTCTTGCCTTTAAGATTTTTGAAAAATCTTCTTCTAGTTTTTCATTATGCCACTCAGGTCTTGCAGCCGGCCAGTCAGAAAGAAGAATACTGATTAAACCACCCTTCTGGCATTCAGGAACACTCATCCAGATATCTTCAGCCTGATGAGGCATAACCGGAACAAGCATTCTTACAAGAGTTTGCAGAATCTCATAAAGAACAGTCTGACATGCACGGCGCGAGAGTGATTTTTTACCGGCTGTATACAATCTGTCTTTTACAATATCCAAATAGAATGAACTCAAATCAACTGCCGCAAAGTTTTGCAATTGCTGGAAGTATTTGTAAAATTCATAATGCTCAAAAGCTTCGGTTACGCTTACAATCAACTGGTTAAGTTTATGAAGCGCAAATTTATCGAGTGCCGTCAAATCTTCATATTTCACATAATCCTTTTCAGGGTCAAAATCAAACAGGTTACCGAGTAAAAATCTTGAAGTATTTCTGGTTTTCTTAAAGATTTCAGCAAGCTGTTTAATTATGTTATTTCCGATTTTTGTATCGTTTCTGTAGTCAACAGATGCCGCCCACAGTCTCAAAATATCAGCCCCGTAAGTCTTGATAATTTCATCAGGTCTTATATAATTGCCGAGGGATTTTGACATTTTTCTGCCATCCTCGCCGAAAACAAAACCATGGGTAAGAACTGATTTGTAAGGAGCCTTGCCCTGAGTTGCTATTGATGTCAGAAGGGATGACTGGAACCAGCCTCTATGCTGGTCGGAACCTTCCAGATACATTTCAACAGGAGTATGTCCGAGAACATCAGAACGTTTTTCAACAACGGCACGCCATGAAATTCCCGAATCAAACCATACATCCATAATATCATTTTCTTTTGTAATATGGATACCACCGCATTTAGGACATTTAAACCCTTCCGGTAACAGCTCATTCGCACTGTATTTAACCCATGCATCGGAACTTTCTTTTTCAAAGATTTTTGCAACATTTTCTATTGTTTCGTCTGTAACGATAACCTCGCCGCAATCCACACAATAGAAAACAGGAATAGGAACGCCCCAAGCACGCTGACGCGAAATACACCAGTCTGTACGCCCTGCAACCATGTTCGAAATTCTCGCTTCCCCGCTTGCCGGAATCCATTTTACATCTTTAATTGCTTCAAGAGTTTTATCTCTAAATCTGTCAACTTTAACAAACCACTGAGGAGTAGCTCTGTAAATTACAGGATTTTTACATCTCCAGCAGTGAGGATAACTGTGCTGAATATCTTGTTGAGCAAGAAGTGCACCGCAATTTTTAAGTTTTTCAATAACGATTGCGTTACCTTTGTAATACGGAACCCCCTCCAAATCTTTATCCTTAACGGCATCAGTCCAAACGCCGCGGCTATCGAGAGGAGAAAATACCTCAATTCCGTATTTGCAACCGACCTCGTAGTCCTCTAAACCATGCCCCGGAGCGGTGTGAACAGAACCCGTACCTGCATCCAGTGTAACGTGTTCACCGAGGATTATAGGAGATTTTCTGTCAACAAGCGGGTGCTTTGTATTCAAAAGTTCTAAATCCGCACCAACACATGAACCTAATACCTTAATATCTTTTTCATCCCACTCTACATCTGCAAGAAATGCACCAAGCAGCTCCTGCGCAGCAACATACACATCGCCTTTATATTCAAAGAATGTGTACTCAAATTTCGGGTGCATGCTGATTGCCATGTTTGAAGGAATTGTCCAAGGAGTTGTTGTCCAGATTACAGCGTATAAATCTTTGTCACTGTTAATACCTGCTGAGGCAAAAGCTTTTTTCTTATCTTCATCAAAGAATTTAAATCTTACATAAATAGAAGTAGAAGTATGGTCTGCATATTCAACTTCGGCTTCTGCAAGCGCAGTTTCACACGAAGCGCACCAGTAAACAGGTTTCAATCCTTTTTCAATATAACCCTTTTTATACATTTCACCAAAAACTCTTACCTGCTCGGCTTCGTATTCAGGGTTAATCGTCAAATAAGGATTTTCCCAGTCGCCTAAAACGCCAAGACGTTTGAATTCGCTTTCCTGTCCTTTAAGATTTTTGTTTGCAAATTCACGGCATTTCTGACGTAATTCATACGGAGTAAGTGCGCTTCTTCCGCCTTTAATATTTTTTACAACAGCATTTTCAATAGGAAGACCGTGTCCGTCATAGCCCGGAACATACGGGGTATAATATCCAGCCTGAGCTTTATATTTCAATAGGATATCTTTAAGAATTTTATTCAAAGCCGTACCGACGTGAATTTTTTCGGAACTCAGATACGGAGGGCCGTCGTGCAAAATAAATTTATTAGCATTATCGCGTTGTGAAATAATTTTTTCATAAATATTATTTTCTGCCCAGAATTTCTGGATTTCAAGTTCGCGAACAGCCGCATTAGCTCTCATTGCGAGGCTTGTTTGAGGCAAATTAAGAGTTTCTTTAAATTCCACTTTTGTACTGGTTTCGTTACTCATCTTCTTTTATCCTTCTTTTATTTTAATTGATTTTTTGTGACTAAGTTCCTGCGTAAATTTTTCTATATCCGCGCCGATACTTTCTTCTTTTGATTGGCGCACAAATTCTTTCATTTTATTATAATCAAATTCCTTTTCCCAGCGGGCAATAACAACAGTTGCGACGCAATTTCCTACGAGGTTTACTGTAGTTCGTCCCATATCAAGAATCTGGTCGATACCGAGCAGAATAGCAACCCCGAGAATCGGAATATTAAAGCTGGCAAGAGTTCCTGCAAGAACAATCAACGAAACTCTCGGCACTCCCGCAACACCTTTACTTGTCAGCATAAGTGCAAGCATTATAATAATTTGTTGATTCAAATCAAGATTAATTCCGACGATTTGGGAAGAAAAGATTACGCCCATCGCAAGGTAAAGAGTACTGCCGTCGAGATTAAAAGTATAACCTGTAGGCATGACAAAACCTACGATTTTCTTAGGAACTCCAAAACGTTCCATAATTTCCATTGCTTTCGGGAACGCAGCCTCGGAACTTGCGGTCGTAAAAGCGAGCAAAGCCGGTTCCTGCAAGGCTCTCAAAAGGTTTCTGAACGATATTTTAACTATTTTACAGGCAATAATCAGAACAAGCAGAACAAACACAGCCAGAGCAGCATATAATGCGCCTATAACTTTAAAATAGCTTTTCAGCACATTCAATCCGTTTGCGCCGACAGTCGCTGCAATTGCGCCGAAAATACCCAGCGGGGCAAAATACATAACATATTCAGTAAATTTAAACATTATTTGCGACACGGAATTAAGCACATCAAGAACAGGCTGCGCCTTTTTGCCGACCGCGCATATTGCAAGAGCAAAAAATATTGAAAATACAACTATCTGCAATAAATTTCCCTGAGCCATTGCATCAACAATACTTGTCGGAAATATATCGGTAACCATCTGGCTGATTGATGTATGTGCCTGAGTAGCAGCCATTAGTCCGACCTCCTGCATATGGATAGCATGAGGGGACGAACCGTTTACAAAGCCTACCCCCGGCTTAAACAGGTTTGCCATGGTCAACCCGATAATTAGAGCAAGGGTTGTTACTATTTCAAAATAAATTATTGTTTTAAGCCCGATTTTTCCAAGACTTTTAGCATCATCGTGCCCTGAAATTCCGACAACAAGGGTTGCAAACAACAGCGGTGCAATAATCATCTTAACCATTCGCAAAAATATAGTTGCAAAAGGTCTCATTTTTACTGCAAAATCAGGGGCAAAGTGTCCTACAATTACACCCAAAATCAATGCTATAAATATTAGGGCTGTAAGTTTTGAATGTTTCAAGTTTGGTACCTCGGTAAACATTATATACCAAACATAGAAATATTATCCATAAGGGTTAGTCAATTTAATAAAAGTTTAAGAAGCCGGATAAATCTTGCCCATAGGAGTTATGTAGAATTCAAATATATCCGGTTTAGGACAGGAAGTTTCGTTATATTTACAATTAGGATCTTCATCTTTGCCGTTAACATCAATTTTTATTAAATCTCTTTCCCCGGTAAAAAGTGTAATCGGCAGATACCAGTCAACACCATCAGCAGAAGTAAAACTCTTTTGATTTACAGAACAATTTGTGCCGGAATGAGGAGCTTTAGTCATTTTGCTTGCAAATAGTTCACAGAATTTTTTATTTCCCTGATAAGTTATACCATTAACTTTTACAGCATCAGTATTTGCAAGCCCTATAGACGGTTCGGTGTTACTTTGAGGATAAAGAGTATCATCATCGAGCATTTGTGCAACTGTTTGCTCCATAATGTAGACGCACTTTGTTTTCATTGTTTCAAATTTATTACCCGTAGCCTTTTGCAAAGTTGGTAGTGTAGTGGCAGCAATAATACCTATAATTAATATTGTTAAAAGAGTTTCGGCTAAAGTAAAGCCTGATTTGTTCCCCATAATTATCCTCCGAGTTTTTATAATTATTATACCACTAATTTTAATATCTATCAATACACAAAAAAAAGCAGAGCCTTAACTCTGCTTTTTTATTTTATTTAACCAAACAAACCGCCTGATTGCCGGAACTTAGGCGACTAAAGGAGTCCTCGGACCGCGTACCCATAAGAATGTAAGACCGGCCGTACGTCAGATACTTTGAGTTCTCTTGAGCTGACCACAGGAAGAAGTTGGGTTCATAAAGCCCAAGAGAGCCGGCCGTTCCTGCTTTGTAAGTTAAAGTTAAAATAGTCTGATAAGCTCCTACATTTGGATTGCCAACATAAATCAGTGAGGCTATCTTGGCTAAATCAGCCATTGTAGGCAAATTTTGCACTCCACCGCACTGTTTCACCGCTCCTGCCCAGTAATCATCTTCATAATAACATTCCTTTATTCCAAGTTTACCTTCTCGTACTGCGGCTTCGCATTCTGCTCTACTTATCTTGGTTGGATAAAACGGACAGCTCCACTTCTTGCCGTTTGCTTCAAAAGAGCCATCCTCTTTGCAATTCTTCACAAGTTTCTCAAAGGATGCATTTCCCTCCCAATCACTGTTTGTTATTGTAAAGGAAATATTTTCAGGACTTACCTTGTATTTGTCTTTTCCG
>DVIU01000081.1 GCA_018711035.1 Candidatus Scatousia excrementigallinarum | reverse complement strand
CCTTTTTATTTTATATTTTATATTATTTTTTATATTAAGGCAAGAATTATTAAAAAAACTGCCTCAATTGAGGCAGCTCTGTAAGTTAATAAAAATTATTTTACGAAGAAACTTGCATTAACATTTGCATAGAGTTTAATTACTCCGCTTTGAATAGGTGTTGCGGATTCAGGAGCGGCAGCATCAGCAGAAGCACCAAAAGACATATTCTTAGCCATCAGACGGTACTGAACAACATTATTCTGATTCATACTGCAACTGACATTCATTGATTTTATGCCTGTAACGTATGAAGAAGAATTCTTTGCGATTACATCTGCTCTGGCTTTTGCTTTTTTAGTTGCAACACCTAAAAGCTCGTTGCACTGTTTATCATAATTTGAAACAGAGAATGTTAAATCATTAATATTAGTAGCACCGAGTGTAATTGCTTTATCAATAATATCCCCTGCCTTGGAAATATTTTTTGTATGAACTATAACATTATTTGACACTTCATACTTATCAAAATTTCTCTTGCTTCCAGAATAAGAATAAACAGGAACGGCCGAGAAGTCCGCAGTTTTAACATAATCACCCGCTTCGGTATTAATCATACCTTTTAAAGCTGTATAAACTTTGTCAGAAATTTCTTTATTTTGAGCTGTAGCTTTTTGTAAAGATTTGTTATCCTCGGTTTTTACGGCAATACTTATTTCAACAACATCAGGTGACAATTCCGTATTAGCCGAAGTATTAACGGAAATGTAGCCTCTTTCATCTGTATTCACGACAGTTGCGGCGTTAACTGTTGTTGCAGCAAGACCTGCTGCCAGACCCATAACAGCAACAGCCATAATAACTTTTTTCATAACTTCTCCTTTTCTAAACTTACTAACTCATGTATAAACATTAAGAATGTTTTTCAGAAATGTCTTTATTTTCAATTGTTTCGTTTTCGTCTTTCTTCTCCATATTTTCTTTCAGTAATAGGGAATTTAAACGACGTGCTTCAGCCTGAATTTTAATTCTGTCCATAAGCATTTTCATTTCAGCATCACTCAATTGTGCTGTTGTTCTGAATGAAAGCATTTTGCTTCTGGAATTGAATATAAATACAGAAAGCGCAACTGCTGCCCACAGAAGCAGCCCCTGCCAGAACGATATAAGAGGCAAAGCAAGATAATTGAATGCAAAATGATTCCATAAATAAACTGCAACTTTTGCAGGGAATACAACAAATCCTGCACACAAACAAGTCGCAACAAACAGAATCATAAACATTCCGCGTAAACCTTTTATTTCAATAATTTTTGCTTTTTTTCTCATTTTCTAACCTTTTTCTTCCGATTTAATCATTTCAAGAAATTCTTCTTCTGTCAATATTATAACACCTAATCTTTGTGCTTTGTCGAATTTTGAACCCGGATTCAAACCGGCAACAACGAATGAAGTATTCTTAGATACTGCTGATGCAGCTTTTCCGCCATGTTTTTTAATAAGTTCATTTGCTTCATCTCTTGTCATATCTTTTAATGTTCCTGTAATGACAATAGTCTTTCCTTTAAAAAGTTCTGATTTAGGAAGTTCGACAGGCGGAGGTTCAACACCGAGAGACTTTAACTCATCGAGCATTTTAATATTTTTTTCATCATGGAAAAATTCATAGATATCATTTCCCATTTTACTGCCAATACCGTTTATGGCACTCAAATCTTCTATTGAAGCCTTCATGAGATTTTCAAGAGTACCGTATTCGTTTGCAAGTATATCAGATGTTTCCTTTCCTACATTTTTAATTGTAAGAGCTGTTAAAAAACGTTTTAAAGAACGATTTTTACTAGCTTGAATCGCGTTAAAAATATTGCTCGCTGATTTTTCTTTAACCAAATCCAGTTTCATAAGGTCATCCATTGTAAGCCTGTAAAAATCAACAGGGGTTAATACAAGCTGCTTATCATACATCTGCTGGATTATAGAAGGCCCGACAAAATCAATATCCATAGCATCCTTAGATGCCCAGAACTCCAGTTTTGCTTTCATAATTGCAGGACAATCAGGATTTGAGCAGTACAAATTGACTTCACCTTCTCTCATTTCCAGAGGAGCTAAACAGCCAGGACATTTTTTTGGAATTCTGTATGGTCTCTTGCTTTTTCTTTCTTCTGTGTCGACAACTTTGATAACTTTAGGAATAATTTCTGCCGCTTTTTTGATTAAGACCATGTCACCTTTTCTTACATCAAGCCTTCTGATTTCGTCAAAGTTATGAAGACTGGCTCTAGAAACCGTGCTTCCTGCAAGCAGGACAGGTTTTAATTTAGCAACAGGAGTCACCGCACCGGTTTTCCCGACTCCAAGCTCAATATCCTCCAGCGTTGTTACTGCTTCTTCAGGAGGAAATTTAAAAGCAGTTGCCCATTTAGGCGCACGGGCAGTAAAGCCCATATCGTTCTGGATTGCAAAACTATTCACTTTTATAACAACACCGTCTGTTGCATAATCCAGCTCAAAACGTTTGTTTTCCCATTCTTTGCAGTATTCAATCGCTTCATAAACATCTTTGCACAACCTTATATTAGGATTAACTTTAAAACCGAGTTTTTTAAGATACATGAGGCTTTCGTAATGGGTTTGAGGAGGATTCGGCAGGTTTTCGAAAATTGAAGTATAAACCCAAATCGAAAGGTCTCTTTTTGCCGTAATTGTACTGTCAAGCTGACGTATTGACCCTGCGGCTGCATTTCGGGGATTTGCGAATAATTTTTCGCCCTTTTCAAGATTTTCCTCATTTAATTTCTCAAACGAAGTTTTTGGCATATAAACTTCACCGCGCACCTCAACGTCGACATCTTCAAAGAGTCTTAAAGGTATGGAACGGATTGTTTTTAAGTTCTGAGTAATATTTTCACCGGTGACACCGTCACCGCGCGTTACTCCTGTTGTAAAAAGGCCGTTTTCATAGGTAAGAGAAATTGCCAGTCCGTCGATTTTAAGTTCACAAACAAGCTCAACATCATTACCATATTCTTCCATAATCTTTTTATACCAGATTTCCAGATCCTCATAATTATATGTATTATCAAGACTGTATAATCTGTGTTTATGAGTATATGGCAAAAACTTCTCGCTCACCGAGCCGACTCTTTGTGTAGGACTATCCGGAGTTTTATATTCAGGATGTTCTTCTTCTAGTTTTTTAAGTTCGGCAAAAAGATTATCGAATGTATAATCGTCAATAACAGGATTATCTTCAACATAATAGAGATAATTATGTTTATTTATTTCATCTTTCAAAAAATTTATTCTGTCTAAAACCATTTACCTCTCCCCGAAAATGACTTTTTACATAATCATTAAAAGTTCTCTGATAACTTTAGCAGCAACAGCAGTTGAAACGCCCGAAGCATCGTAATCAGGGGCAAGTTCAACCACATCAGCCCCAATTATATCAAAGTCTTTCAAATATTCAAACCACCCCATCAGCTCATTAAACTGCATACCGCCGCTTTCAGGAGTACCCGTACCGGGCATAACCGAAGGGTCAAGAACATCCAAATCAACCGTAACAAAAATCTTTCTACCTTTTAATACATCCAAATCGGAATACTTATGACACAAAGTATTATGTTCTTTCATAAAATCAAATTCTTCTTTCATGCCGGAACGAATACCTATTTGCTTGATATTTTGCGGGCCGACAATTTTTGAAGCGTGGCGGATTACGGCAGAATGCGACATTTCTTCGCCTAGGTATTCTTCTCTCAAATCCGTATGAGCGTCAAAGTGAACAATGGCAAAATCTTTATGAAATTTAGAAACAGCTTTAATTTCCGGCAGAGTAACCAGATGTTCGCCTCCGATACCGAAGACTCTTTTTCCGTCTTTGTAAATATCTTCAACATTTTGTTCAATAACATCAAGGGATTTGTAAGTATTTCCGAGCGGGAATTCCAAATCTCCAGCGTCGTGGAAATTAACATCCTGCAAATATTTATCAAAACGCGGAGAATAATCTTCCAATCCCCAGCTTGCAAGTCTTATCTGCTCAGGCGCAAATCTTGAACCCGAACGATATGAAACAGTACCGTCAAACGGTAAACCAAGCATTACTATATCCGAAGATGCATAATCTTCATTCTGTCCAATCCAATTTCTATCTAAAAACGGGCCTCTCAGCATACTCTTTCTCCTTTTATGTTTACACATATTTTAACATAAAATCAAAATTTATAGCAATTTTTTATTTTTGTAGTTTTATATTAAATAAGGGTAAAATTTAGGAGTAAAAATATGATTAGACCAATAAGTATGAATGCTGTAGGCTTTAGAGGTACAAACCTTTTAGAACAGTTTAAGGAAAAACAAAAAGCACAGCCGCAGCATATGGACAATCAGCCTCAATTTGACGGAGCACAGGCAGTAGCAGCATACAATCAGGCCGTCATAGAGACCAAACCTAAAAATACCTTAAAACCTTCAGAATTAATTACTCTTAACGGAGATGAAGCCGATAAGCTTGAAGGGGAAAAAGTTTACAAATCAGACGGTTCTCTGGAAGCTATCATTCAAAAAGGAGACAAAACAACAAAAGAATATCACTTCTTTTATGACAAAAGTATAAAAGAACTTATTGAAAAAGATAATGAAACAGGAAAAGTAATTAAGTCCGTACATTTTGACAAAGTTGACGGGAAATACGTTTCAGGAACAGTACGTGAATATGATGCAAAAACCGATGACGAAAAATTCACAATATACTCAAACGGAAAACCGCTTCTGGTAACAGAAAAGAAAAACGGAAAAGAAGAAACCGTACATTTTGACTCTGAGACCGGAGAAAAGAAGGTGTTCACAAAAGATAAAATTATCATACCTGATTTTGATTTAAATAAAATTAAAGAAGAAATGAAACCTGTTGATATCAATTCAGTCAAACTTCCGGAAAATATAAATGCACTTGAAGGCGCGAAAAAATTACGTTCAAACGGCACGCTTGAAAGTGTTGTTGTAACGGATGGAAATAAATCTACCGATTATATAATAGATTTTGACGGAAAACAAATTGAATCTATTCATGAAACTGAAAATGGCAAATCCACAAAAGATATTGATATAAACAAAGATAACAAAGTAGAAGCAATAACAATCTGGCAGCCAAATTTGTACCAAACACACTTTAATAAAGACGGTAAGGTTGAATGCATAAGTGATGAAAAAGACGGTATAAGAAGATATATGGATTTTAATCCGGAAAACGGTACAGTCAGGGCTTATACGGAATACGGTCCAAGTAACGAATTAAGAAAAAGACTAGTTTTCAACGAAAAAGAAGAAATTACAGAATTTACGGAAAACACCCCTGAGGGTTTGTCTACAGTAAAAAGATGTGCTGACGGGGACTAAGCTTTTTTAAAAATTCGTGTTAAAATACAGTTATGTTCAGTATAGACTGTTTAAATACGAATGAGAATTATCAGCTTTTTAAAGCAGATGTAAAAGCGCAAATGTCATTTGCAGTGACAGGCCTTCTGACGATTTTGCGGCTTTTGCTTGTTCAAAAAACTCACGAAATTTCGAAGAAAAAAATTCTCTTTATAACATCAACAGAACAAAATGCCCTGCGTTACCAGAACGATTTTAAAAAAGCCTTCGGTGTAGAAACGAGTCTGTTACCGTTTCAAAATATTTCAATGTATGAAAGCGTTGCTTCCAACGTTTACGATTATGCAGAGCAGGTAAAAATTTTACGTGAAAAACCGGATATTGTAATCGTACCCGTAAAAACCCTTCTGGAAAAATTTCCTGCCTCTGATTTTTATGAAAAAAATAAACTCACTATAAAAGTCGGTGATGAAATTGACTTAAAAAATTTGTCCCAAAAACTCGTAAATCTCGGCTATAAACGCTCGACAATGGTTTCGGATATAGCAGAATTCAGCATAAGAGGCGATATTGCAGATGTCTTTTCGCTTGATAAAAACCCTGTGCGTATTGAACTCTGGGGCGATGAAGTTGTCGATTTACGTTATTTTGACAACGAAACCCAAAAGTCTGTCGAAAAAGTAAAAGAAATTGAAATTCTTCCGGTATACAAATTCCTGCTTGATAATCCGAAAGGTTTGCCAAAAGAAATAAAAGAACAGGTCAAAGAAGAAGGATATTTTGAAGGTATTGAAGTTTATCAAAACTACTTTAACCGGAACCTTGTGAGTGCACTGGATTACTTTAAAGATTACACGATAATTTTTGATGAAACGCCGGAAGTTTATGCGAAATTTGAGTTTACGGATGAGAATTTTACAAAACAGTTACAGGAAAATCTTAAATTAGGTCTTAATTACGAACTCGACGGATTGAACCATATGACTTATGAAGAATTTATCCAGAAACTCGGCTGCTTTGTAAAAATAGGTTTGAATAATTTTCTTGACGGTGAGACGGATGAAATTGTAGAATTTAACACCCAGCCGGTAAAAAGCTTTGCCGCAAATCTTGACGAAATAGCAAAATTTATCACTGATAACCAAAAGTACCGCATAATAATCGCTACGGATTACCCGGAACGCGTCAGGGAAATTCTTTCAGAACGCGAAGTTTTTGTTGATATAGATTATACGGAAAGCATTGCCGCACACGGAGGAATTTTAGAGGATTTTGAAACCTTAATCCTCACCGACCGCGAACTTTTTAACAAACGCTCAAAAGAAGTTACATCGACAAAACGCTCTTACTATAAAGAAAAACCTGAATTTATCGAAAGCATTAATGATATTAAAGAAGGCGAATACGTAGTTCACAGTATACACGGCGTCGGAATTTACAAGGGTTTAACACAGCAAGAAATCGACGGGCAGTTGAAAGATTATCTCACAATAGAATATGCAAGCAAGGATAAACTTCATATTCCGGCAGAACAGATTAACCTCCTGTGCCGCTACAGAGGCTCGGGAAATATCAAGCCTAAGCTTTCCAGAATGGGCGGAAAAGATTGGGAAAACACAAAAGCACGCGTCAAAAAAGAAGTAGAACAGGTTGCCTATGACTTGCTGCGGCTTTATGCAAGACGAAAAATGCAAAAAGGTATCCGGTTCCTCCCTGATACAACATGGCAGGTGGAAATGGAAGAAGCCTTTGAATACACGGAAACTCCTGACCAGATGAAAGCGATTGTAGATGTTAAGGCAGATATGGAAAGCGAAAACCCTATGGACAGATTAATCTGCGGGGATGTGGGCTTTGGCAAAACAGAAGTTGCAATGCGGGCGATTTTCAAAGCCGTAACATCAGGGAAGCAGGTTGCCGTTGTTGTTCCTACAACAATTCTTGCCCTCCAGCATTTCCAGACAATGTCAGAGAGATTTAAGCCGTTCGGAGTTCAAGTGGAACTTCTTTCGCGCTTCCGCACAAGCAAAGAGCAGAAAGAAACAGTGAAAAATCTGGCAACAGGCTCGTGTGATGTTGTAGTAGGGACACACAGACTTTTGCAGGAAGGCATTGTATTTAAAGATTTAGGACTACTTGTTATAGATGAAGAGCACCGTTTCGGGGTTCGGCACAAGGAAAAATTGAAATCCCTGCGGGAGAATATCGACATAATCACAATGTCTGCAACCCCAATTCCGCGAACACTCTATATGTCGCTTTCAGGGATTAAAGATATGTCGGTTATAAATACGCCTCCGAAAAACAGACTTCCGATAAAAACATTTGTCGGCGTGTGGAACGAAAATATGGTCAAAAACGCAATTGTTCACGAACTTGACCGCGAAGGACAGGTATTCTATCTTTATAACCGTGTTGAAACAATAGAGGAATTTAAAATGCAGCTCCGGCAGCTTGTTCCGAACGCACGAATCGCAATCGGACACGGTCAGATGGATGAAAAAGCTCTTGAGCAGGTAATAGTAGATTTTGCAAACCATGAATACGATGTGCTTCTGGCGACGACGATTATCGAAAACGGAATCGATATCCCGAACGCAAACACTATGATTATCCACGACGCCGACAGATTCGGTCTTGCCCAGCTTTATCAATTGAGAGGCCGCGTCGGGCGGTCTCAAAGACAGGCATACTGCTACTGCTTCTATAAACGCCAGAAAGAAATGACAAAAGAAGCCGTACAAAGATTAAAAGCCATAAAAGAATTTACAACCCTCGGAAGCGGATATCAAATCGCACTTCGTGATGTAGAAATCCGCGGTGTCGGAAATATTCTGGGCACGAAACAGCACGGACATATGATAAATGTCGGTTTTGATACATACTGCCAGCTTCTGGAAGAAACCGTTCAGGAAATCCAGGGAGAACATGTTGATAAAGAAGTTGCAACTATCGTTGATATTAACGTAACAGCGTTCATTCCCGATGACTGGGTAGGCTCAGCCGAGCAAAAAATGATTGAATATAAACGCCTCGCAGATGTAAAAAATGACGTGGAACTCGATTACATCACCGAAGAATGGAAAGACCGCTTCGCCAAACCGCCTGAAAGTGTCGAAAACCTGATAAAATTAATCCGTATACGTCTGGCAGCAAGCGATGTAAAAATTGCCGCAATTCGTGAAACATCCGATAATATCAGGATTTACACCCCGTACACCCAGCCTGAATGGAAAATCATCCAGCGCGAACTTCCGTCAGAAATTCTAAAGCGAATAAAATTTACAATCGCCCCCGCGTCATGTCAGGAGGGTAATTCCATTCTGCTCTTGAATAATTCATATATGAATTTTGATGAAGTATTTAACATTTTGACAGATTTGTTTTATTATATACATAAAATTAGTCACGAATACAAAAACTAACCAAAGAAAGAGAGAGTTTATGAAAGGAAAAAAATTACTTGCAACCGTTGCATTATCTGCACTTCTTTTTACAGGCTGCGGTATTAAATCAGCTCAAACGATTATTAAAGTAAATGGTCAAAATATTACTCAGGGCCAGTTCGATGAAAGCTTTAATAAGTCAACTCAAGGCGGAATGATGGCTCAACTTGGCATTAATGTTAAAGACGGTAAAAACGGCTTTTTATACTATTTGATTAAAGACAAAGTAGTAAACGAACTTATCGTAAAAGAACTTTTGAATCAGGAAATCGAAAAACGCGGCATTAAGGTTTCAAATGAAGATGTTGATAATGCAATAAAAGAAATCGTTGATAAAGTAGGTTCAAAAGAACAACTAAACCAGATACTTAAACAAAACGGCGTTTCTACATCACAGTTTAAAAAAGATTTAGCCGAAGAAGTTAAGATGAAAAAACTTGCAAAAGAATTGACCGACAGCAACGTATCTGATGCAGATGCTAAAAAATATTACAACGAAAACATAAAACAGTTTAAATATCCGGATAAAGTAAGAGCATCGCACATTCTTATTTCCGTAAATCCACAGGAAATAGAAGAAATAATCACCTCAGATAAAGAAAATGCAGGAGCTTCAAAAGAAGAAATCAAAAAGAAAGTAGATGCAGAAATAGCAAATAAAAAAGCAAAAGCAGAAAAGGTATTAGCAGAAGCTAAAAAAGACCCTTCTCAATTTGAAAAACTTGCAAAAGAAAACTCTGATGATACAACAACAGCAGTAAAAGGCGGGGATTTAGGATTCTTTGCCGCACAGGAAATGGTTCCTGAATTTTCAAAAGCCGCATTTTCAATGAAACCGAATACAATATCAAACCTTGTACAAACACAATTCGGCTACCATATAATTATGGTAACAGACAGAATGGCAGCAGGGCAGCAGCCGTTTGAAAAAGTAAAAAATGATATCAAAGGATTCTTAGAAACACAAAAACAGCTTCAGGCAATTGACAAACTTGTAGAATCATTGAAGAAAAATGCAACAATCGAATACGTAAACAAAGAATACGACCCGAAAGTTATCCAGCAATCACTTCAAACGGAAATTAAACAAAGCGGAGAAAAAGCAAAAGAAATCAAAGATTCTGCTGCAAAAAAAGAAGAAGCTAAAAAATAACTTTAAGCTAAAATAAAAAGAGGGAGGAAAGAAATTTCCTCCTTTTTTGTTGGTTGTAAATGCGCGTGCAAAAAAAAGGGCGGCAGGAGGTGCCGCCAAAGTCAAGTATGCAAAACACAAGTATAGCTGTGTATAATATTATTCTAACAGATTAATTAAAGAAAGGAAACCGCCATTAGGCTATTTTGTCGAAATTGATTGCAGCCAGCCGTTAGCCTGCTTTGCAATGGAAGAAGTTTTTTCGATAAAAGAAGAATACCTGTTAATAGGAATCAGTTTTAAATCGAAAGCTATCCTGAGAAACAGATTAAGAAACTGTACTTTTTCAAGGAGAGCTTCAATAAAAATTTTTTTATCTCTTGCACTGTTTGCCTTGTAAATTTCCACGAGCAATTCAACAATATTAATTTGAATTTTTTCACCGATAGAATACTTAAACTCTCTCGGAAAATCTTTGGTAACATGCATTAATTCAATTAAAAGGTCATAAGTTGTTTTATATATAGGTAAGTGTTCGTATTGAGCCATAGTCGATATCCTTTGTATTTTTAATCTAGTGCGGCCAGCGCCGCCGTGTTAGGAATAATTGCTGGGCGAAAAGCGTGTTGAACGCTTTTCGCCTTTAGAAACGGGAATGATAAGTATTCATCGCCTAGACAAATCGCCTGTTTGCCGCTATTGTTGCGGTTGTTGTTGTTGTTGTAGTTCGTGTTAGTAGGGTTGAAGTTTCGGTTGTATGCGTTGTTCTTCGAGTTCTCCTCACCCGACCACAAGTAGAAGCTGCACAACGACGGATTTCAGAATCGGAAATACGGAATGTTTCCATAAATCAGACTTACGCCTCACGGCGCAACCTTTGGTTAGCTTGAGCCAACCACCGTCGACGTGATGAAAAGGCACTCCCCGCTGCACCTTAGCACAATCGAGCTCCGGCCTAATCATTCCCTTTAATCAGGCGGCGCATGCGCCGCCTTTAAAATGCCTTTGCCCCTTGCGGGGCAAAGGGTTTGAAACGTAGATTATGTAACGTTTCATGAAGCATTTTACGACCAAAACTTGTATTATAACTGGTTTTACGGTATAATAATATATGTAAAAGTTAGTTGTAACAAGTATTTGGAGGTATTTTCAGTTTTCAAAGTACATAATAAATAATTGAGTTTAAAATTTTAATATTTAATTTTTAAGTTGCTTCGTCCCGAAAAACGGCGCGCTAAATGACTGAATGATTAAATAATTAATCACCTAGACAAACCGCCTGAATGCCGCTAATGCTGCGGAGGCCGTAGGTGTAGTACGTGTCAGTAGGGCTGAAGTTTCGGTGGTATGCGTGGCGCTTCGAGTACTCCTCACCCGACCACAAGAAGAAGCTGGGCTCTGGAAGACCTAAAGAGGTTGCAGTTCCTGACTCATAGGTTAAATTTGAAACGTCATTGTATGCTCCAACAGTGGGATTTCCTTTGTAAATGGCACTTGCTATTTTTCCAAGGTCGGCCATTGTTGGCATGTTTCCTACTCCGCCGCATTGTTTCACTGCACCTGCCCAATAATCATTATCGTAATAGCATTCTTTTATGCCTAAATCGTCTTTTTGTGCTTCACACTCTGCTTTCGTTAACGGTGTTGGCGTAAACGCCGCTGTAAAACATTTGCCCCCATCCAGTTCTATGGCACAACTACTTCCCAAACCATTCGCATTAAACAACGCTACGTCTTCGTTTTGTTTGTTTGGTTTCTTACTTCCGTTTATTTCAAACACTGCCGCTATACAACTTGTTGACGCATTCGTCACAGGTTTGTTATCCTCCGTTGACCATGTCAATGATTTTACTGTCGCATCCAACGGTTCGCACTTTGTATTATAACTTAATATCATTGGTGTGCCGTCTGCTGTTACTATTCCCACGTTTGGTGTACTATAATTTGCTGTTTCGCTGTCCTTCATTTGAAACTGTTTGCCGTTTTGTAGTTTTGTTATTTCATATTCTTTGCCGTCTTGCAACGTTATTGTATCATATGGCCAGCAATCCCGCAAATTATTTACATCGCATACTTTTGCCAATTTCAGATGCTTTTTCAATACCGCTACAAAATCTGCCGTTGAATCATATGGCCCGATTAACCCCAGCGTTGCCATCTTTTCTGTTGCCTTTGTAAACTTATACTTGACTGTTCGTATCTGTTCTGCTCTTACTTTCTTATTTACCGCAGCATTTAATGTAGGCATTGTCAATGCGGCTACTACTCCGATTACCCCTATGGTTATTAAGACCTCTGCAAGGGTAAACCCGCGCCGCAGCTTAAATCTACGCTGCCCCCCCCCCCGTAAATACAATCATAGCGGGCGTTTTCACGTTTTTACTTTTCATCAATTCTCCTTTCTATTCTTTTTTATGTGCCAACTGTCACATTATTTTCTCATTATAAACTTACTTTTCAAAATTTTCAATACTCATTTCACATTAACTCTTATTTTTGTAAATTCCTTGTCACATGAAATAAACAAATTTATACATAACAAACATATCTTCTTCCTCAGCCTGTAACCATCCGTATTTCTGAGAATCCCAAGGTAACTGTTTAATGAAGCCGTGAACTTTTGCAGCTCCTCTACAGTAAACCATTCCGGATTCTCTTTTTGCTCACGTATAAGTTTAAAAACCCTTTTCAATGTCTTCTGACGTAATATTGTCCGGTAAGGCTTTGCCATAAATCCGACAAAATCAATTCCGCGTTCTATTTTATTCACTGCCTTCTTATTCTGGTGAAGTTCCAGTGCCAGACGCTCTTTTAAAAATCTTGTAAGGTCTTTATGTATCTCATTCAATTTATGAGGGTCTTTATCAAGAATTATAAAATCGTCAACATACCTGCAATAATATTTACACTTCCAATGATGTTTTACATACTGGTCTAAAACATTCAGGTAAACATTACTGAAAAATTGGCTTGTCAAATTTCCTATAGGCAAACCCTTATCCTCAGGCGTATGCCAGAGACTTTTATATTCAGGCAGAAGATTGAATCTAGCCTTGGATGATTTTATTATTACCTTTGTCTTGCAGTCATGGAAAATAATCTGTTTTACAAGACGTAAAATCCATTCCTCATCCACATACCGCTTTACTTCTTTATAGAGAATTTCTTTATCTATACTTACAAAAAAGTTTTTCAAATCAGCTTTCAAATAATAAGCGGTTTCTGTATAATTATTTGTTATTGCACGAATATACTTCTTTAGAGTTTTTACTGCATTTGTCGTTCCACGTCCCGGAATACAACTGTACGTATCTTTTATAAAACGATTATAGAACCTCGGACTGATTTCATTATAGATTAGGTGATGTACAATTCTGTCACGAAAACATGCTGCCCATACCTCCCGCGGCTTTGGATACATTACTATAAAACATATACTCTCGCTGATTTGATATGTTTCGTTAACTAATTCCTCGTAGAGTTTTATGATGTTTTCCTCCATGGAAAATTCAAACTCCAGAGCAGTCTCGGTATTTCGTTTTCTTCTGCGGCAATCAATATATGCCTTCATCAGTTTTTCTAATGTTATTCCTTCTTCCATTGTTCAAAGGAATATTATATCATTTTTACACCCCAAAATGCGCAAAAAGACTAGCCATACGGCTAATCTTTTTCTATAAAAAATAAAGCAGCCCGTAAGCCGTGTTCTGTTTTAGATAATCATCTGTCTGGTATTGAAATTACTTTCAATCTCTAGCGATTTTTCAGAAGTGGGCGGACAGCCTTTAAACCTTCTATTTAATCTTGCATCCTGCCGGGGGTTGCCTGGCCGGTATCTCTCAATACCGCCGGTGACGCTCTTACCTCACCGTTGCACCTTCGCTCGTACTTAGTTTTAAGCCGTTAGCTGTATTTTTTCTGTGGTCCTATCCGCCAGCTCGCGCTGCCCGGAGTTTCTCCGGCGGCCTGTCCTTGGATGCACGGACTTTCCTCACATTATTCACTTTCGCGCTGCTCCTGTCGGAAACATTGCTATCACGTGATTTTTTATGCGCGATTATCCGGCTGCTTTATTCATTTTTCATATTATCACAAAAATTTTATTAAGTGATGTTACAAGATTGGTAAATTATTTGTCTTTTTTACTCGAATAAAATACAATAGTGTTGGGAAAGTTTTGAGGGATTATTTATTTATGTTGAAAGATGCAATTAGAGAGAAAACTTTATCACCGCAAGAAGTTAGAGCAATTTTAAATACTGACAATAAAGAAATTGTCGAGTTATGCAAACGTGCTTCTATTATGCCGAGAAAAAATAGCAAAGGTCAAACTTACTTTTCTTATGAAGAAGTTAAAAATCTAAGAAAAGTACAAGCTCAGAAAAAAGGGGTTACCGTTCCTATGGTTCAACAAGCGCAAAAACCGCCTACTGCTATTCAAAATATCCTAACTTCCTTGCAGGAAATGGAAACTAAGCTCAGCGATAAAATCGCCAAAGTTATTGACGAAAAACTTGAAGGCATGGATGAAGTTGTCGTCGAACTTATAAGATGTAAAACCGACAATGAAACTTTAAGACAAAAAATCGTCGATTTAAACAAAGAAGTTTATCAGCTTAAAAATGATTTGAATACGTACAAACCTATCGGACTCGGTTTATACAGAAAAAAAACCAGCCACGTATGGGAATAGATTATTTTCCGCCCTGCTAAAGGGCTGCAACAATATACAAGCAAAGGAATTTAGATAATGGCAGTTAAAGAAAAAGACACAGAAACTCTATCACCTTCTGATGAAAGAAGTAAAGCATTAAAACTCGCAATCGAAAAAATTGAAAAAGACTTCGGTAAAGGGTCAATCATGAAACTCGGCGATAAAGCTACCGTTAATGTTGACGCGATACCGACAGGTTCTCTTGCGCTTGATGTTGCTCTCGGTATCGGAGGAGTTCCGCGAGGTCGTATTATTGAAATTTACGGCCCTGAAAGTTCCGGTAAAACTACTCTTGCCCAGCATATTGTTGCCGAATGCCAGAAAAAAGGCGGAATTGCTGCTTTCGTTGATGCCGAACACGCTCTTGACCCTGAATATGCCAGAGCTTTAGGCGTTAAAGTTGATGACTTGCTTATTTCTCAGCCGGACACAGGCGAACAGGCTCTTGATATTACTGAAGAACTGGTTCGCTCGGGTGCGGTTGATGTTGTCGTTGTCGACTCCGTTGCTGCGCTCGTTCCTAAGGCTGAAATTGAAGGCTCTATGGAAGACCAGCAAATGGGACTTCAGGCTCGTCTTATGAGTAAAGCTTTAAGAAAACTTACCGGTGTTATCGGAAAAACTAATACGACAGTTATTTTCATTAACCAGTTACGTATGAAAATCGGCGTTATGTACGGAAACCCTGAAACCACTACCGGCGGTAACGCGTTGAAATATTACGCATCTGTCCGTATGGAAATTAAACGTACAGAAGGTGTTAAGGGTGATGACGGCGACGTTGGAAACCACGTCCGAGTAAGAGTTTTGAAAAATAAAGTCGCTCCTCCTTTCAGAACTGCCGAATTTGACATTATCTTCGGAAAAGGTATTTGTAAAGTAGGTAATATTCTCGACGTTGCTGTTAATCTTGATATTGTTAAAAAAGCCGGCTCCTGGTTCAGCTTTAATGAAGAAAAACTCGGGCAGGGACGTGATAAAGCAAGAGATTTCTTAACAGAAAATCCTGATATTCTTGCTCAGGTTGAAACTCTTGTTAGAGAAAAACTCGCACAATAGATTTTTATGAAAACATTAGCACAATTTGTTCAAAAAAGACGCGACGATTTAGGCCTTTCGCCAAAAGGTCTCGCGATGAAGTGCAATCTTGATATTGCTTTAATCGAAGAAATCGAGGCAGGAAAAGAACTTTTTCTGCCTGTTACAGTACGTCAAAACCTCGCCAAAGGCCTTAGATGCCATCCTGAAGAAATAAAAAAATTAGAAAAAGATTTTGATACGCATTTTCTTGCGGATGAGAAGATTATAGAAAGCCTGAAAGAATTAATCTTAAACGGTGCCGGCGGTCTTAAATGCCCGAAATGCGGCGCACCGCTTGTCACAAGAGTCGCAAAAATGTACGACCTTGAAGACAATCTCGTACTTCATCCTAAAGCTCACTGCACAAAATGCGTGTTCCAAATTCATTAATTATATAGCCTCAGGTTTATATAATTTAGCGACAATGGTTTTTATATAATCTTTAACGGCAGGTGTTATAATTAAATCAGGCTCTTTTGCCGTATATTCGTCCAATACAACAATAGCGTCCCGGTACTGTCCTTTCTTGTCAAGTAAAAGCCCGCGCATAATCATATTTAAAGGATTATCATTTGAATAAGTCTGAGCAATTTTTGCATCAATAATACCAAGTGCCTCATAACAATCAGCAAGATTTTGATAATATTTGAAATTTAAGGTATAAAGTCCAAGTGCCCGCTCAAAACAATCCTGCGCCAGATCCGCTGCACCAACTTTCATATAGCATTCCCCCAGATTGTTATAATAAACCGATGATGCCTGCACATTAGGGCTCAGACTTATTGCTATTTTGAATTCCTGAATTGCAGGGTACCACCAGTAATCCTTCATATACATAAGCCCGAGATTATTATGTTCCGTAGCGTTTTTTTCCGAATCAATCACATAGGTCTCGGGTTTTCTGTAACCCGACATCATGACAGAACATAATAATAATGTTATTATAAAAATCTTTTTCATCATATTTTATATATAATTACAGCAGATTGATTTCCAACCCCTCATAAGCAAGCATAGCCCTGTCGGAAATCGCCTTATATTGTTCCTGAATTGAATCAAGCTTTTCATCATCATATTCCGGATCAAAATGGAAGAAGACGAGTTTTTCGGCACCGGTCTGATTCTGGCATTCTACTGCCATATCAAATGTTGAATGTCCGTAGCCCTGTTTTGGCACATATGAATTCAGATAGTCTTCAGTAGTATACTGAGCATCGTGAATCAAAAGATTACATCCGCGTGCAAAATTAACCAGTTTTTTATCACCGCCGAGATAGCTTTCTTTATCTGTTGCATAGACGAGAGTTTTTCCTTTATAGGTAATTTTATAAACAAATACACCTTCCTGAGGATGGGCATAAGAGCGGTAACATGTTATTAAAACATCATCGTCGCCGACAATTAAATCTTCGTCTTTTTCAATTCTTCTGATAATTGGCGGCTCTCCGTGGCGGAGAATAATACCCTCGGTTTCGTTAATATCTTTAATATTAAGATTACCTGCAATATCGCCCAAATCCAGAGGGAATGATTTTCCAAACAACAGTCCTGCAAGTTCATCTGATAACGTTTCGTTGTAATTTACGTTGCCGTATACATTTAAAACAGTCGAAGGAATATGCAGAGGTCTGAAAAATGTAAAGCCCTGAATATGGTCAAGGTGAATATGTGAAAGCAATACAACAGCTTTAACAGGGGTTCTTTCTTCCGGTTTAACTCCGGACGCTATATAATCTCTCAAGAGTTCATTACCTACATCTATCAACCCTGTTCCGGCGTCGAGAACAATTAGATGGCCGCCTGCATGAACTTCAACACAGGAGGTATTACCGCCATACTTTAAAAATTCTTTCTTAGCTAAAGGATAGCTTCCTCTGACGCCTCTGAACTTCACTTTAAATTCACTCATTTTTCAATCCTCAGTTTTTCTTTATTTCATAAATACCGTTGCGGTCTTTTTCTTCACCCATATATACATTTGAGCCGAAAACCAGCAGTTTTGCCAACTTTTGAATATTTTTTTCTCTTGTTTCACGCATTTCTATATTAAATACAACTTTCTTACGCTCATTACGGACTGTAACAACCCTGAAAGCGTTTGGGTAGGATACAAGTGCGGGAGAGGCAACATAAAGCACATTTTCGTTCTGCGTTATTTTAGCTGCATGATAATGTCCTGCAAATACGGCTATAGGATTCTTATATTTTTCAATTATCCCCTGAACTTCACCTGCATTAAGAAGCCGGTGCCCGCTGCTTGGAAATGGCTCTATAATAGGAACATGCATAAAGATTAATACAACATCTTTCTGTGACTCTTTTAACTGCTTATCAAGCCATACAAGTTCTTCATCATAAATTCTTCCGTTTGACGTTACTTTATCATCAATAATGGTATCGAGAACAATTACCTTGTAACCTTTCCTCGGCACAAACGAATAATAAGGTGTTTTGTATTTAAAATTCTCATTATGTTTGGCTACGATATCAAAATATAATTCTTTTGTAAGATATCCTCCGACACATCTATCGTGATTTCCAAATACAACATACCAGGGTGCTTTTATTTTTTCAGCGTATTTCAAAAAAGCCTGCAATTCTTTTTCGTAAGGCACATTTACCTGATCGCCGGTAAGCATTACAAAATTCACATCAGATATTTCATTAATCTGATTAACCGCATCTTCAAGCAGTTTAGGAGACTCACCCGTCATTTTAAAAGTTGTGTTTACGCCCGCGTCAGAAAAATGAACATCACTGAGCTGGACAAATTTTAAATCAGAAGCACTATAACATTGCAGCCCGTATATCATAATTCCGGACAAAACCAGAGTTATAACGGCATTCATTAGTTTAGTGAGAAATGTTTCTTTTTTCTTATATTTTCGCTTCATTTTAATTCATAATTCCCTGCGGCTGTCCGCTTAATTTCATTTTTACTTCATTATACTTTGAAACCAGAGCTTTATCATCATCACAGAGTATGATTGCTTTGTCAAGATTCAAAAGTGCACTGCTGTAATCCTGCATACCATAATATGCATACCCCAAATATTTATAAATATCAGCGGTCTGAACTGTTTCCGTTAAGGGTTCCAAAATTTCTACAGCCTGACGATACTGGCTTTTATTACAAAGTATTATGCCTTTCAGTAATTTATATTCTATATCATCATTTAAAGCAAGAGCAGTTACAATTTCGGTTTCAGCATCATTATATCGACCCATTTTCATATATGCTTTTGCACGCAGAGCATAGCCGAAGTCCTCCTGCTGATTATAATAAATAAATCTTGTTACAGGCGGAATGACACCTTCATAGTCTCCCATTTCATAATGGCATAATGCCACTGCAAGATGAGCCTGAGTAAAATCAGGATTTGCCTGCAAAGCCTGATTAAATGCAGCTATTGCAAGGTTATACTGACGGGTTTCTTTGTAATACTCGCCAAGAAAGTTATAATATAAAAAACTGCTGCCGGTTGACGCACTTTTTATATAATCCAGAGCAGCCTGCATATTACCGTTTTTTCTGGCATTCATAGCATTATCCAGTCCTTGATTAACTCTTGCGGCATATGATTTTTTAACCGGAGATACAAATCTCTGAAGCATTTTAATATTATCTTTAACTTCCTGATTATTTGGTTCAATTGTGAGAATTTTGTTAAAATATGCTGTTGCTCCGCTGTAATCACCTTGAACAGCATAATTTTTGGCAATGTCGGTATAATCCTCAACCATTTCATTGGAAAATGTTTTCGGAGCTATTAAGATAGTGGTTATAATGCCCAATAACAATACTTTTTTCATAACAGGATTATACCATAAAATTAACGATTAAAAAGAGCCCCTAAGGGCTCCTTTATATTTAAACATTCATAGCTTTTAAGATATCTGTCAAATCAGACGATGTCTTTTTCACATCAGCGTTAGAATATTTTATTGCATTATCAGGATCTTTCAAGCCGTTTCCGGTTAAAATACAAACGACTTTAGACCCTGCCTTAACTCTGTCTTTAAATTTTATTAATCCTGCAACTGACGCAGCACTTGCAGGTTCAGCAAGAACGCCTTCAGATGAAGCAATAAGCTTATATGCATTTACTATTTCATCATCAGTAACAAAATTAATCATACCGTTACTTTCATCACGTGCGGCTTCGGCCTGTTTCCAGCTTGCAGGATTTCCTATACGGATTGCGGTTGCAAGCGTTTCAGGTTTCAAAATCCTTTCGCCTCTAACAATTGCAGCAGACCCTTCGGCTTCAAAGCCCATCATCTTAGGCAGGGCGGGAATCTTTCCGATTGAATGCCATTCTTTATAACCTTTCCAGTAAGCAGTTATATTGCCGGCATTCCCTACCGGAATAAAGTGGTAATCAGGTGCCTGACCCAACGCATTAATAATTTCAAACGCGCCGGTTTTTTGTCCTTCAATTCTGTACGGGTTAACAGAATTTACAAGTGTAATCGGATATTTTTCCGCAATAGCACGGACGGCTTCGAGAGCCTGATCGAAATTACCGTTAATTGCGATAATTTCAGCACCGTACATCATAGCCTGTGAAAGCTTGCCAAGAGCAATATACCCGTCAGGAATCAGAACAAAAGTTCTCATACCCGCCTTTGCGCCATAAGCAGCAGCGGAAGCTGATGTATTACCCGTTGATGCGCAAATAATTGCACCAGAGCCGGCTTCTTTCGCTTTTGAAACTGCCATAGTCATACCACGGTCTTTAAAACTTCCGGTCGGATTACAGCCTTCAAATTTCAAATAAATATCTGCCTCAATCCCGATTTTCTTTGCTAAATTATCTGCCTTAATTAAAGGAGTATTTCCTTCATTAAGTGTGATTACCGGAGTTTTATCCGATACTGGCAAATATTCTCTAAATGTCTTTATTAATCCTTGATAATACATCTTCTCTTCCTTATCATTTCCTAAATTTGAACTCTTATAAGACTGTTTACCTTATTTATAAACTCGTCTTTTCCAAAAGTTTCGATTGCTTTTTGCATGTCTTTTTCCCTGCAAAGTTCGGTTATAACCGTAATATCCGCAGTATTATCCTCGGAAACTCCGCGCTGTACAATACTTGCAAGGCTTATATCGTTTTCCTCACAAATTTTACCGATTTTTCCGATAACACCTTTGCTGTTTTTAGCATTAATAGAAAGGTAATATTTATTTTCCGTCTCCAGAATATTAACAGGAAAAGCGTCCTCGCTGTGGTTGCATCTCATCATAGGCAAGAGATAATCTGTTTTTCCGACCTCAGCAGCAATTGCAAGGATATCACCTACAACAGAGCTTGCGGTAGGAAATTCGCCGGCTCCGGGCCCTGACAATGTTATCGAACCCATAGGATGACCGCTCAGCGACACTGCGTTTGTGACATAGTCTATATGAGCAAGTGTAGATTTTTTTGACACCAGCATTGGGTGAACTCTTACATCCGCATTATTGTCTTCATCCAGATAAGCAGACGCTATAAGTTTTATTTTATATCCTAAATCATTTGCAGCGTGCATATCCTGTGCACGAATTTTTGTAATACCTTCACGGTAAACATTTTCAATCTTAATACGTTTTTTAAATGCAAGCGTTGCAAGCGTTGTAATTTTATAAGCAGCATCAAAGCCTTCTACATCACCTGTCGGATCAGCTTCAGCATAACCCAACTCCTGCGCTTCTTTAAGTACGCAGTCATACGATGCACCCTGCACATCCATTTTAGTTAAAATATAATTTGTTGTGCCGTTGAGAATTGCCTCAATTCTTGTAATTTTATTCCCTGCAAGGATTGTTTTTATCGGCATAATTATAGGAATACCGCCTGCTATCGCAGCTTCATAAAGAATAACCTTATTATATTCTTCTGCAAAATTAAATAATTCCTCACCTTTTTTAGCAAGAAGTTCTTTATTAGCAGTAACAATATGTTTACCATTCTTTATTGCAGTTTTAATCAATTCAAAAGCAGGTTCAATACCGCCGATTAGTTCAACTACAATATCTATATCAGGATCATTTACAACCTCAAACGGTTTATCCGTTACTATAGAATTATTTAATCCTTCTATATTGCGCGGCTTGCTAATATTTTTTACTGCAATTTTTGTAACTTCAACATTACCAAATGATTTTAGGGTTTTGAAAACACCGGAACCCACGGTACCAAGACCAATTAGACCGATTTTTATTTTTTTATTACTCTTTTCCATACATCAAGCTTAACACAAACAAAAATTTTTATTCAATAAAAAATCAGCCTGAAAATAACATCAGGCTGATTTTAGGTTGTGAACTTACTTTTTTGTGATTGAAGTATTATTTCTAACAATCGTTGATTTGTCGTACTTGCCAAAATCATTTTTTGTTACAAGTGCCGTGACACTGTTAGATGAACCGGTAACTTCTCTTGTCATCATTTTTAGAAGACTGCTGCTTTTTGTATCATAAACTTTGAAAGATGAAACATAATATTCTTTAGGATAAGCATTACCTAAAGAGTCCAGATTACTTAATTCCATGTCAATAGTTCTTGATTTTCTTCCGCTTGTTTGAAGAATACGTCTGATTCCGCCGTTAATTTTTTCTTCAGAGACAAGATTGTTTAGTAAACGTTGGGGTTTAAAATTAATTTTCATAACTTCGTCCTTATTTAATTAGTGTAAATCATACACTATTAATATATTACGAAGTACCGCAGTTGTAAATACTTTCTACTTAATTTTAAAAAAGTCTTTCACAGAAAGGATAACTTTTGCTATGAATTTTGCGACGGAAAATCCGTCATCTTCAAAACCTTCTAAATCTTTTTCAAACACAAAACTGTCAAATTCATTCTTTTTTTTGAATATACTTTCATCAAAGGCCTGTTTTTTCTTTTCTTCTTCCCGGCCTTCACCTTGCTGCATATAACCGAGATTTCCGCCGCCTCCGTCATTTTGCATATTAGCAGCTTCTCTGATAATCGGCTTTGTGCTCAATACATTTACGTCGAAACCACTCATTACCGTTTCAACCGGGGCTTAACCCGATTGCCTTTCATCTTTTTCCCTTATATATATAAAGTATTTTTCATGAAGAAATGTTACAATTTCGGACAGTTTGTAACAAAAAATTTACAAAACATTATCTTCAAACTTTATAACAGACTGGCATTTAAAACCTATTTCAAACAAATCTCTTTTTCTTACAGCAGAAGATATATCGGGACGAAATTCCGGGGTATTAGGAGTCAAAATAATTTCAGCAATATTATCATCTGAATTATAATTAACTTTTATTCTCTTTATTAATGAAAGATGCGCCCTGTCCAAACCGTCTGCTATCCTTAATATTCCACCGAGACGCTTAACTGTTTTTCGTTCTTTTTTTTCAAAGCTGCCATATAGTTCATGCTTATTTTTGTCAGGCAGATTGCCTCTATGATACCTGCAAATTGAAGCTGTCATAAGAGTTTCCTTATCACTGAATCCTTCAAGACCATGTTTAATCACCATATCGCGTGAATGCTTATTATGCGCCTTTGAATCTACATAATAACCTATATCATGCAAAAGTGCGGCCGCTTCAAGCATTTTTCGTTCTCTGTTAGACATTTCTCTGACTTTTTCGCTCATTTCGTCAAAAAGCATCATACTCAGACGCCTCACTTCCGAAGGATGCGAAGAACTTTTCGCAAATTTTAATAAAATATCTTCCGCACTTAATCTCATTCTGTGAAAACTTTAACAGAAAAAAAATTACCATGCAATCTGATCTGGTGCCGCCTTCTTCGCCGGCTCATCGCCGCCGTGCGAGGTTCAATCAACTCGTTTCTCATTGTTTAGCTTTGTAACGTTCCTTATCGCAAAAATTTGTAGGACATTTTTGTGTTATAATTTATCTAGTGCAGGGAGAGATTATGGCTGAAATTAATAATGAAAATTTTGATAATATAAACTTTGACCTTCCGCCGGAAGTTCTTGATGAGATTCAGCAGAATATCGAAGAAATTATAAGAAATTTTCCGGTACCGGAAAGTAATAAACTTGATGTTATCAAAAAGATTAATTTTATGTACTCTCATACAAGATACCTCTCGCTAACGGATGCTCTAACCGGCCTGTATAACCGCAGACATCTTGATACTAACCTTGAAAGAGAATTTTTAAGGGCAAAACGGTATCATAATGATTTAAGTATAGCTGTTATAGATATAGATTTCTTTAAAAAAGTAAATGACACTCACGGACATTTATGCGGAGATTATGTCCTTAAAGAAGTTGCTTATATGATTCTTGAAACCCTCAGAAAAACCGACATGGTATTCAGATACGGCGGAGAAGAATTTGTTGCGATATTGACAGAAACCCCTCTTGAAAAAGCTGTAATCCCGCTTGAACGTCTTAGAAAAAGCATTGAGTCCTATCCTTTTGAATATAACGGCATAAGCTTTCGAGTTACGGTAAGTATAGGCGTAAATTCTACAGAATCAGGAGCTGCGACTGCCGGTGAATTTTTAGACCTTGCAGATAAAGCTTTATATTTAGCAAAAAATAAAGGCAGAAACAGAGTTATAACCGCATAAGGCCTGCCATACAGACTAATAAAAATAATACCCGATCGGGTAATGGTTTTTTCCCGTTTATATGGTTACAATAATAAAATCTCAGTAATCAGTTAACGGAAGTTGAGTTATGGAAAAAGTAATATCTGTATATATCGTTGAAGATGACAAATTAGCAAGAACAACTTATAAACTTTTATTCTCACAGATTGAGGATGAAATAAATATCGAAGACACTTTTGAGACAGCAGAAGAATGTCTTGAAATGTTAAAGAAAAAACCTGTAGACGTTGTGCTTATGGATATAGGTTTACCCTACATGAACGGCATTGAAGCAACCAAAATTTTAAAAAGACGTTTTGCAAATACAAAAGTACTAATGCTCACATCTCATGAACGGGGAGAAGAAATTCTCGCCTCAATGGCATCAGGAGCAAACGCATACGCAATAAAGGACATAGATTTTCCAACTCTTGTAACTGCAATTAAACATGTACAACAGGGAGGATTATGGATTGATCCCAGAATTGCAGGACTTTTATTGAAATTTTTACCAAAACCGGAATCTACGGATTTAGAAAAACTTTACCCGAAAAAAAGACAAAGAAAAAACGTAGATTATAATTTCAGCGACCAGGATATCGAGATACTGAAACTTATTCAAAAAGGCAAAACTAACAGAGAAATCGGAGAAATTCTGCATATAAGCGAACACACAGCAAAGTCCCATATCTCAAAAATCTTTAGAAAATTATCAGTGAATGCGCGCGTAGAAGCTGCGTTAAAAGCTGTGGAATACAATTTATTTTAGAGAAAAATTTTATATGAAAAAAATACGTTTTAAAGCAAAAATTATATTTTTGGCTATTTTTGCACTCCTTTTGGGAATGTGTGTATATGAAGATGCCGTTAATCCAACACCCCGCTGCCTTATTAATATAGGTGTGCTTGTATTCATGATGAATGCTTACCTCGAAAAAAAAGAATATATAAAAAGACTTAAAGAAAAAACTGAAACGCAGGAGTTTCTGCTTCGTTCTTTTGACGCAAACTCGCCGGATATAATTATTTATTTTGACAAAAATCAAAGGTTAATTACCTGCAACAAAACCATGTGTAATATCTTCGGAATAAAAAATATTGATGAAGTAAAAAACTCAACAGTATTTAATTATCTTCCAAAAGACAATGCCCGGCTGGTCTACCGCTATAACCGCGAAGTATTGGAAACAGGAAAACCGGTAAAATATTCTCTTTTCGTGGAAGATGAAATTTATGGTGAAAAAATATATGAAACCATATCCGTTCCTATAAAAAAACAGGAAAAAATAAACGGGCTTATAACTATTTGCCGCGACGTAACTTTCCGTGAAAAATTACGAAAAAAATACACGGAAAAACAGAACCAGCTTAACTCAATTTTAAATAACCTCCCGATGGCAGCATTCTTGATTGATACTGAGGGCAAATACATTAGCGGGAATAATAAAATTGAAGAACTCTTAAATGTAAAAGAATCTTCCCTTTTAGGAAGCGAAATCTTTGCAAAATACTTTGACCATTCACATGAAGAATTAAAGGAAAGAATCTCCATAATAACAAGGGAAAAATGTTCCGCATCATTTGAGCATTTCTATACATTTCCAAACAGTAATCCTTCATGGTACAAAATATACCAGTCGCCTATCTGCGACAACTCCGGTAATATAAAAGGGATTACAGTATTTGTACAGAATATAGGAGCGGAAAAAGAAATCTCACGCCAGAAAGAGCACTATATCGCCACATTAAGCCACGATTTGAAAACCCCTATTATTGCACAGATAAGGTCATTAGAATTATTGTTGAAAGGTGTTTTCGGAAAAGTGAATCCTGAACAGCTTGAACTTCTTAATTTGACTCTTGATTCCTGCAAGAATATGTATACTCTTGTTTCAACAATTCTGTATTCTTATAAATTTGATAACGCTGAAATAAAACTCAACACTGAAAATGTTAATATTATGGAGATGTTAATAGATTGCTGTGATGAAGTCTCTAAATACGCAAAAGAAAAAAATATTGAAATAATTGTTGATACTTCTCTGACAAAAAGTGTTATTGAAGCTGACAGTAAATTTTTAAAATATGCGATTTTATATTTAATAGAAAACAGTATTTCATACGCTTACGAAAAAACAAAATTGAAAGTGGATTTATTTGAAGAAAATAATGAAATTGCATTCAAAATTCAATCCGAAGGCCCTTATATATCGAAAGACAACATGGCAGTAATGTTTGACCAGTACCTCGGTCAGACAGAATCATATAACAAGATTGGCTTCTGCTTAAAATTATATTACTCAAGTCAGATTATCCGTGCACACAACGGCCAAATCGTTGTTAACAGCGACCCGTCAAATAAAAATACTTTCGGTTTCAAAATTCCGCGGATAAGCAAAAAAATTCCTGCTATTGCATAAATATTTTTTGATATAATTGTTTTATGGAACTGTGTTTAAAAACAAAAAAAAATCTGCCCGAAGAAATTTATTCCGACATGGAAAAACAGTTTCCTCCGGAAGAACTTAAAACGTTTACAGAATTAAACAATCTTCTACATGGAAATTTTTATAAATTTGCAATGTTTTATAATGCCGACGAACCGGTCGGATATGTATTTTTTCTCCAAAATGATTATATCTGGATAGATTATATTGCCGTATTTGAAAAATTTCATTCAAAAGGTTACGGAAGCCGAATTCTTAATTTAATTTTCATAAAATATTCTAACCTGAAAGGCTGCTTTTTCGAAGTAGAGCCTGAAGATTCAGACAATATACAAACAGTAAAAAGAATGAATTTTTATAAAAAACTGGGATGCAAAAAACTTGATTTTGAATATTATTTCCCTAACGAAATAAAAGAATTAAGACTTGAACTTCTTTACAAACCTTTTAACGAAAAAATTCCGGATAAAAATGAGATTAAAAAACAGATAAATTTTGTATTTGAAAATCTTCACACCTTTGTAAAAACAAAAGATTCAACATTAAATTTAATAGAATCACGGAATTAAATATGCTTTCGATTATTGCCGTATTAATAAGAATAATCTCAAATTCGCTTTCAAATGTCTTTCAAAAACGTCTAACCAAACACGGGATGAATCCCCTTGCAGTAAATTTCTATACATATACCGGATTAAGCATTTTATGTTTATCGTTAGTTAATAAACTTCCGTTAATTACTAATGAAATATTTATAAATGCAACGGCAGGAGGATTTTTCGGTGCAGCGGGCAATTATTATTTGATAAAATCATTACGTAACGGAGATTTATCAATTCTGGGCCCGATTAACGCTTACAAATCCCTTGTTGCAATGTTTTTTGCAATATTTCTGGCCGGAGAAATTCCTTCTGCGGCAGGTGTCCTCGGAATTTTTCTTTTAATCACGGGAAGCTATATTATTTTTAATACTACTGAGGAAGGTTTTTCACTGAAACTTTTAAAAAGAAAAGATATAAAGTACAGAATTTATGCTTTAATTTTTACAGCAATTGAAGCTGTTTTTATAAAAAATGTAATAACAAACTCTAATATTTTAACATCATTCATACTATGGTGTTTCTCCGGCACATTGTTTGCATTTATACTTCTATTTATCTACAAAATAAAACTGCCAAAACCAGATAAATTTTCACTGGCTCTACTTTGCTCGGTTATTCTGAGTGCGGGAATCATGCAGTTCAGCACAAACTTTGTTTTTGAAAGAATGAATGTAAGTTATGCTCTGGCACTTTTCCAGCTTTCGGCAGTATTAAATGTAATACTTGGCTGGAAAATTTTTAGAGAAAAAGATTTGATAAAAAAACTTGCCGGTTCCATTATAATGGTAATCGGCTCAGTTGTTATTATTATTTTCAAATAAAAGGGAAAGAGCCCTGAATACACACCGGAGGGCTCTTTCCAAACTTGACTTATGCTGTCTTTTTTTGTTCTTTTTCTTCTTTTTTCTTTTCTCTATCCTCAGCCATTTTTTCTTTAGCCTTATGGATATCGTCTTTGACATGTTCTTTTACATCATGTGCTTTTTCTTTAGCTTTTTCAACACCGTTTTTAACATCTTCTTTTACGTGTGCAGCTTTTTCTTTTACGTTCTCGGCAGCATTATGCATTTTTTCTTTCATAGTTTCTTTCGGTTCTTTTTTGTCTTTATCCATTTTTAAATTCCTTTCAAATGTTTTTCTACAAGTTCATTGTATAAATTTTTTATAACGGTTTAATCACCCGAAATAGTAATTGTTTTAATATTTCGTGTTATACTTTTTAGTGATAAAGGAGTTTATTATAATGCCTGAAACAATGAAAGCATTGATTTGCCATAAAAACGGAAAAATAGAACTGACGGAAAAACCAATTCCGGAAATTAAAGATGCAAGAGACGCTATAGTAAAAGTAACACTTTCAACAATTTGTACAAGCGACCTTCATATAATGCACGGTGCAGTTCCCGCAGCAGTTCCAGAAACAATTTTAGGACATGAATTTGTCGGAGAAATTGTTGACACGGGAAGCGAAATAATAAATCTGAAAAAAGGCGACAGAGTTGCGGCAAATTGTATAACATTCTGCGGAGAATGCTTTTTTTGTAAACGAGGTTTCATCAATAATTGTGAAAACGGAGGCTGGGAAATCGGCTGCAAAATTGACGGCTGTCAGGCAGAATATGTAAGAATACCGTATGCAGATACCGGGCTTACAAAAATTCCTGAAAATGTAAGTTATGAAAATGCACTTTTTACCGGAGACATTTTATCCAGCGGCTATTTCGGAGCAGAACTTTGCGAAATAAGACAGGGTGATACAGTTGCTGTAATCGGCTGCGGGCCTGTCGGATTATGCTCAATGATTTGTGCAAAAATTTTAGGCGCGGAAAAAATAA
>DVIU01000080.1 GCA_018711035.1 Candidatus Scatousia excrementigallinarum | reverse complement strand
CTCGTATAATAATGTTGTTTGAATTTGACCGTTCTACGGGTCAGCAACATTACTTTGATTATATTGTTTGGAAAGGGTGCAGGGGAAAACTTTTTAAAGGTTGCCCCGTATCTTTCCAGGTGATATAATGGCATAGATTCCGTGGTTCGGTTCAGTTTGTTTTACCGCTTGTCGGTTGAAAGGAGAGTCCGACCATAGCGTCTATGCCTTTTTTGTTGATTAGTTAGATAACGCTCCGTCGTTTTATGTCTCACGAGATTACATGGCTTTTCGTTTATGGTTCGCCACGACTTATTATTTTATTTTGGAGGTTATCTTTATGGTTTTTGTCGGTATTGATGTCGCTAAGGACAAGCATGATTTGTATGCCGTTGATTCGGACGGCGTTGTCCTCTGTGATCACTTTACCTTCGCTAATTCTTCTTCCGGTTTTGCATCTCTCTTGGGACGAATTTCTGTTTGGGACAAAATAAAAGTAGGGATTGAAGCTACCGGTCATTATTCGTCCAATCTGCTATCTTTCCTCGAAGCTCATTCCTTCGAGGTTGTGGTCTTTAACCCACTTTCCGTTTCACGGTTGCGCTCTGCTGCGTCGCTGAGAAGAACCAAGACGGATAAAAACGACTCGCGTTACATAGCAAGATTGTTAATGACTGGGGAAGCTAATCCCTACCAATCCCAATCTTACAATATTTCCGTCTTAAAGTCAATGACTCGTGCGCGCTTTCGCCTGTTTCAGGAAATTCAACCGCTCAAAAATCGTTTCAGACGGCTTTTGCACGTCCTTTTCCCTGAATTACAAGGATTTTTCAGCAATCTTTACGGCAATACTTCCTTAAACTTACTTTCCGTCTTACCTTCTGCAAAAGATATTGCCGAGTGTAACATCTTAAAACTCACTAAGATTTTATCTGAATCTTCTCGCGGAATATTGAAACGCTCCCGTACCGAACAACTCAAAACCCTTGCCAATAGCTCTATTGCTGCTTACAACTACGGCGATGCTTTTGAGCTGAAACAAACCGTTAAGCGCATTCAGTTTCTCTCTTCTCAAATGTCCGAGATTGAAAAGGAAATCGATTCTGTTATGACCGAACTTAATTCGCCTATTACTTCAATTCCCGGTATAGGTAATCTCATTGGCGCGACGATCCTCTCCGAAATCGGCAATATTAAGAACTTTGACAGTCCCGACAAACTTCTCGCTTTTGCAGGATGCGAACCGTCTACATACCAATCCGGCAAATACACGGCAACCAATACTCCCATGGTGAAACATGGCTCTCGTTATCTTCGCCGTGCGCTCTACTGCGCTGCCGTTATGGCTTACGTCAATTCACTTTCTTTCCGTTCCTACATTAACCGAAAACGGGCGCAAGGAAAGCATTACTATGTCGCTATGTCCCACGGCATGAAGAAACTTGTGCGTATTATCTTTGCCGTCCTTTCCCGTAACATTCCGTTCTCCGAACCGGCTTGATTTTTTATTCTCCAATTCACAAGCGGCTTACACCGCTTTTTTGTCGTGCTCTTTTTTATCCCAAAAAATTTTTATGATTCCTTCTCTTTTTTGCTTGACTTTTCAATAGTTAGCTCCTATACATACTTATAAGAATTCCATGCACTGAGGTCAAATACTGTAAAGAAAGCATGATGCCTATATGTTTTTGTCCCCTTTTACAGATTTGAAACATTCATAATATTGAAAATGTTTTTATTTCAATTCTGATAAAATATTGACAACATCATATTGTTGATCAAAATTTTTCCATGAATCGTCCTCCAAAAATTCACAAACTTCCTCAACAAATGGTGCCGTACTAAAAAATGTCGTTAAAAGATTTTTTAGCCATATTGGATCTTTTTCCTTTACCGCCTCCATACAAGATTTTTTAACGTTATCGAGAACCTCAGCTCGTTTCTCTAATAAATATTTTTCAACAATCGAGAAACCTGGCCAATTAGTGTCTTGCCACCATATCAAGATTTCACATATAACATCTTTTATACGGGGCAACCCACGTTTGACTAAAATTATAGCAAAACATTCCCAGTATTTTTTATGGCAAAAAGGTTGAGGGTAAGGTTTTTTAAACTGCTGTAAAAAGTAGTCATTACTCAATGAACTATTGACAAAATATTCAATTACCTCCTCATTTATATCCCCGCTATCTTGAAAAATTAAATCTTCAACAGAGTACATAGTACCTCCTTTTATATCGGTATCGTTATATTTTTTAATGTTATTGAATATTCATGCGGATTAGTATTGGCTGTATTTTTAGTTGCCATCCATGCTTTCAAATCACCCTTAACAGGTAGAATCCCATAATGGTTTCCATGATTATTATTAGCATATAATGTTCCTGTAGATCTAACCCACTCAACGGTAGTCAACACGCACTTAGCCGTTGGTATACCTGCAAAGAATGATAACCCATCTAAATCAGTATTTCTGGGGGTCAAATTATAATAAGTATGAGAACCATATCTATATATTATTGTCCCATGTGGTTGCAATTTCTTCAACTTTTTTATAGCAGTATCTATACTTATAAGAATTCCATCTGCCGAGATTAAATAATACTGTAAAGAAAGAATGATATCTATTTTTTTCATTCCACTTCTCCTCGACAGTCAACTTTTATATTATTTTATCATATTTTCTGATACAATTCAACTGCTCGGTTAAATTTGACCCAACAATCATAGAAATAGGGAGCGTTCTGTTTTGGAACACCACCTTACTACACTTAACGAATTTGCTATTCAGTTTCCTATTTTTTTTATGATTCCCCAAGGATATTTACCTTGTGCTAAACTGTATGTACCGTTATTTTGGTTTCTCAAGTAACGTCCTCCTTTGTACTTTTACTTGTATGCGGTTGCCAGCCACATACAGTTTAGCACAGAGGAGCTTTTTTGTATACCTACGTAGGCTTG
>DVIU01000079.1 GCA_018711035.1 Candidatus Scatousia excrementigallinarum | reverse complement strand
ATAAGGGAAAAAAGACTTAAACAAAACAAAGGAATACTTCTTTTCAGCTATGAATATGATATTCCAAATAGTTCAATAGCACTTTTGGAAAAAGGAAAAAGGGATGTCCAGATTACAACACTCTGGAAAGTAGCAAATGCTTTTGGAATGTCATTTTCAGAGTTTGCGAAAGAAATTGAAAAGCGTTTACCAAAAGGATTTAAATTAATTGATGATTAAAATATAAAAAAGTTATTGACATCAAAAATTTTTTTGCTACGATAATAAATGTCGAAAGGCAAGGGCGTTTAGCTCAGTTGGTAGAGCGTCTCCCTTACAAGGAGAGGGTCAGAAGTTCGAGTCTTCTAACGCCCACCATTAAAATAGAGACCGCAAAGGCGGTCTTTTTTAATAATAATCATCTTTTGCTAGGGCATTAATAGGAACCAGCAAATTGGGTTTTGCAAGGGGCGTTAGCGCAGTTGGTAGCGCACGACACTGGCAGTGTCGGGGTCACGAGTTCGAATCTCGTACGCTCCACCATTAAAATTCAGAGGTTTGCAATAGCCTCTTTTTTAATGCCAAATTCACCGCACTGTGCGGGCTTTCGCTGATTTAAGAGAATTTATTTGATACAATTTTTAGAGAATTTTACCCAGGTTGCCTCTAAATTCTCTTTACGCAAATAAAAAGAGTCCTTTTTTATTTTACAATTTAGGAGCAAATGGGGGCTTGTATCCTTTTCTCCACATTTCCTGCATTTTTTGTTCAGCCAAGTGTTGATGTTGAAAATATAACTCTTCACTTTCTATAATACAAAAATTTTTATTATTGATAATCATTTTTGATATAGGATAATTTTCTTTTGTATATGGATGATTTTTACCATTTAAAATTATAAAAATCATATATCCTGCCATATTAAGTACAAAAGTTTTATAATTGGCAATTTTAGTTTTTGTAATATATATAAATTTGTTATAGTCTTTATCTTTAGGATATTTATATATGTATATTTTGAATAAATCTTCGTAACTTGCAATTCCTTTTAATATTGCAAGTGCTTTGTCCTCATATTCACCAAGCTGTATATATGAATATTCCGGTAAAGAAGAAATTGAAGCTTTCCACAATATTGAGATAAAAAATTTTCTTAATTTGTTATAGTCATAATATTCAGACGACAGATTATAAATTTTTACTTTATCATCACGATATAAACAATGTTTATATATTTCATCCAATAAAATTCGGTATCCTTCTTGATCAAACTTGCCTAGGATTTTTCCATCACATTCTGCACATAATATGTTTTTATCATAGGAACCATTTTGCTTAATTGTAAATTTACCAGACAATTCATCAACTCTCATATACTGTTCAGTTTTATAGTCGAGATAAAAATTGCGAGGAATAATATGAGCTTTTATCAACTTTTTTTCTTGTCCACAAAATTTACAAATACTTATAGAATGCATAAAAATATTATATATGTGTGTATGATAAACTCTATAAAAATTAATGCTATTTTAATTATTTACAAAAATTTTCAGACAATGCAATTAGTTTTTTAACGGTCAAGTCAGGATCTTGGGTTCCATTCATGATACTTTCGATTATTTCCGGTGGCAGAAATCTTAATTTTCTAAGGCGTTTGTTATTTCCGTTGCGAGCTTCTGGCGGCAATCGTCTTTCCGCCCCTAGTTTGTTGTACCAAAAACTTTTTACAATCGCTTGAATCAATTTCATATTATAATTTGCTTTTCCAGGAATTATAATCTTATTCTGCCGTTGCGGAGTTAAAGAAATTCTAACCTCTATACACTTTGTAATTATTTGAGCATCTTGTTCAGAATGCTTAAACTCCGCATTAAAAGCCAGTGTCGCAAAATATTTTATTATATAATTTATGTCGTAACTTATTGAAATACAATTCGTTTTCAAATCAACTCTCTTAATTGCAGTTCTTAAAAATATTTTATCTACTTCGTAAATTTTCATTAAATTTAACATCAATTTCTGTTGTTCGACAGAGTAACTTTCAAGATATCCCTGTATTTTACGTGTATTTTTAAATAATTTTACAAAATCATTCTGTACAAAAGTTTCAATCTCACCTGCTGAAAGTTTTGTTATCTCTCCGCGTTCATAATCAATAGGATTTTTAATTGACATACTAACGTAATATCTGTAATGCCTGTTATTACCGTTACTATACGACGGTGACATTTTATTCCCTTTGTCATCATACAATAATCCTGCGAGCAGTGAGCCGCTTTTAGCATTAGTTGAATGTTTTCTCTGAACGGAATTGGCTTTTAATAAATTTTGTACATTATTAAATAATTCCTCAGAAATAATCGGATCATGCAAACCATCATATTCTTTGTTTTTATGGGTAATTTTACCAAGATAAACTTTATTTGAAAGTATATGATATAAGCTGCCTTTGGCTAACTCTTTTCCCGATCTTGTGAGAATTTTTTGTTCAGCAAGATATTTTTTCAACTTCAATACATTTTTTATTTCAAGATATGATTCATAAATTATTCGAACATTATCTGCATAAGGCTGTTGCGGGTGTAGCATGTGATGTTCGTCTTTTTCATATCCGTAAGGACTAGTTCCGGAAAGCCAAAGACCTTTCTTTCGAGAAGCCTCAAATTTATCTCTTATCCTTTCCCCTGTTACTTCACGTTCAAATTGTGCAAAGGATAACAGGATATTTAAGGTTAATCGACCCATTGAAGTCGTTGTGTTAAAATGCTGAGTAATTGAGACAAACGAAGCATTATGGTTATCAAAAATATCAATAATTTTTGAAAAATCCATCAGAGAACGGGTTAACCTATCAACTTTATAAACAACTACAATATCAATTTCATCATTTTCTATATCTTTTAGTAATTCTTTAAATGCCGGTCTTTCCATTGTTCCTCCGGAATACCCGCCATCATTGTATTGTTTATCTAATAAAACCCACCCTTCATGCATTTGAGATTTTATGTAGGCTTCGCAAGCTTCACGCTGTGCATCAAGAGAGTTGAAATCTTGTTCAAGCCCTTCTTCCGTGGATTTTCTTGTATATATAGCACATCTAATTTTCTTTTGCATCATGCCACCCCGAAGAATTTCTTGCCATTCCATCGAGTACCAGTAATTTCATTGGCTATTGCAGATAAACTTTTGTACTTTTTGCCATTATATTCATAACAGTTTTGAATTACTGTTACCGAGTATCGCTTACCTTTAAACTCCCGAACCAGTTTAGTTCCGTCAGTAATTGACAACACTTTATTCTCTTTTTCAATATTTTGCGTTCTGTCGTAATTTTCAACTAATTTGTCGATTTTTCGTTGAATTTCAGGAGATAGTGAGCTATATTTTTCTTCCCAAGCCTTAATTCGTTTTTGAAAAATATTTAGAGCCATGTGAATACCTTTTTGTTTTGCTTACTTACATTAATCACTCTTCTTGCAGTTAAAATCAAGTCCATTGACACAATTGTTATCATTAAAAATATATAGCTTACATGTAGTATAATTAAATAAATTATGATAAAGTATCTTTATGAAATATGAAAATAAATTAGCATTAATTACGGCTTATTATCTTTCAAAATATGATGATTTAGCCTATAAAAAACTTAATTACGGAAGTAAAAATTCAACTCATAAAAAAATCGGCTTGATTTTGGGTGTGAATCCTAATACAGTTAAAAATATGCGAGATGCTTTTGATCCATTGCATGATAACCCGAGAGTCGGATGGTATCAACGTGAACTTCCGCGAAGCAGATCAAAAGTTGTTGAAATGTTTGGAGATTTATCTGAAGAATCTCTTTATGAAATAGTTAGAGAGATTTTATTCGATAAAGAATTAAATAATCAAGATGATTTTAAATTTGCTCTGGGAAATATAAAAGAAAGTGATAAAACATTAAAAAAATCATATTCATATACAACAAGAGGTATTACAGGAAAAAAGGCCGAGGAATATTTTTTAAAAAATTATAAAAAAATTATAAATGACGTAAATGCAGAATTACTTGACAAAAGAGCTGACGGTTTAGGGTATGATTTTATTATAAAATCATTAGGAGAAAATTTATATTATGAAATTAAAGGTTTAAACACTCAAACAGGCGGAATACTTATGACCGAAAAAGAATGGGCTGCGGCTAAAAATTATAAAGAACGATATTTTTTATGTTTATTTAAAAATTTTGCCCAAAATACCGTTGAAGAAATTATTATAAATAACCCTGCCGTTAAACTTAATCCGCGTAAACTGATAAAACCAGTTATACAGGTTAACTGGTATGTACAGGCAAAAGATCTGATCGGGAAATAATAAAAGGATATATATGCAAACATTAAAATATTTTATAGAAAAAGGTATTGCAAAAGCAGATTGTAAGTCATTACAACTATTCAATGAAGCATGTAGTAATTTTACTGATTATAAAGATATGGTACCAACAAAATTTATTGAAGCTGTTTGGACAAATTATTTAAAATTACCTAAAAGAAATAATACCTTAAACGGCACAGTTTTCGAGTTAATAATAATTGCACTTCTTATTAATAAAGGGATAAAACCATTTTACAGGCAAGCTTCTGTTGCTTTTGTACCAGGCATTAAATATGATATTCTTATTTATTCTAAAGAGGGACCTATTGTATTAAGTGCCAAAACAAGTTTAAGAGAAAGATTTAAGCAAGCTGATTTAGAAGCTTTTGTACTAAAAAATGTACATAGAAATGCAAAATCCTATCTTATAACATTGGAGAAAAATGAAGCTGCAACAAGAATTCGAAATAAAAATAATCTTATAGGATTAGAAAATGTATACTGTTGTTTAAACGAAGACTTTAACGAATTTATTGCTTCTCTAATCTCTATGAAATTTATTGAACCAAAACCTGTTAAAGTTATTACTAACGGTTGTGTTATTAAATAAATCTTATCTGTAAATTTAATTTAATAAAATTTTTTTCATTTTCGGTAAAAACATAACCGAAATCATGTCGTGATGCACTCGGGGTTTCCAAGCGAGTATTGTTGAACAGGTATTCTTTAAATTCATTATGATTATATATATGATAACAAAGAATTTCCCCATCTTCTCGTACAACAATATAACCTCCTGTTGCTTGAAAGTCTCCGCTCCAAGGTCTTGCGGGGGTCATTCCCAAAGCAACATCCGTAAGAAAAGTTTTTATTTTGTGAGCATAATAATTATGCGGGAAGGTAGTACTCAAACCACAAGGATTAAGCTTCTTTACAATTGAGGATAATTCTTTAACTGTTGTGCCGAGTCCGCTGTAATATTGTTTTAAATATTCTGCAATTATTAAAGGAAGTTGAGTATCTGTCATTTGCATATTTGCAGTAAAAGTTTCGTTTTGAGTTTCACAATATGATAATTCACAACCGAGTTCTTTTAGCTTAGCTAATCTGTCTCTAAACTTCGTAGTTGTTTCCGTATTATTAATTTCTTCTATTTGTTCTTGAGTTAAATTCCCTCTTATTTCAAAAATAAAATTAGTCGCTTTAGCGGCATTTAAAAGGGTTGAAGGATTCCCCAATCGAGATTTTATACTAAATCCGAAAGTCTCATTGCTGCAAATTTTTCTATCATGTAAAACAACCGTTATATCTGATTTATCATATGAATCAGCTTTAACTTTTGAGCATAATATTAATTGCATAAAATCTTCTATAACGGGAACAGAAAATGTTTTATGTCCCTCTTTTATAGCTTTCAAGAGAACTTCAGCTTTATGCATAAATTCTTCACAGGGAAATTTTAATAAACATTGTCCATTTTCTGAAAGTATCTTTATCCTTGAATGCTCTTTTACATAATACTTAATATCATCTTTTTCTTTTCTCAATATTTTAATCAACGGGTAATATAATTCCGGAATTTTATTTAATTCCCCATCACCAGCGTACAAAACTCCGTCCCCCAATAACTTTAGAAAAACATACAATTCACTCCATTCACCTTTATTTTGTTTAATCATGCTACTCCTCAATAATATATTTAATAAGATTTGATGCTGTTGCCTGAACAGCAGGTATTGCTACCGAATTCCCGAATTGTTTATAAGCTCTGACGTCTGAAACTTCTATTTTAAAAGTATCGGGAAAACCCTGTAATCTTGCCCATTCTTTTGGAGTCATTCTTCTTATGCCGCGTCTGTTTATTTGTCCCTGTATATGAGTAACAGGTGTAAAATCTTTTAATCGCTGATCTACAATTAAATTACGTTCTCTCCCCATACCACCTGTAACTATTGTATTAGAAATCCCATGAATGTCCCTGATTTCGTAGCCGAAACCGTTACCCTTAGCTTCATTTCTTTTTTTATGCTTTTCTAATCCTTCAAGATATGTTGTTGAAAGATAATACTTTGCAGATACAGGCTTTTCTTCCATAATATCTGCAATGCATTTTGTTGTATCGGTAGGTTCAGGGTATTGAAAATCTTCCGACTTTACACCCATATCGGGACGGAAACCGACTATAAAAATTCTTTCTCTATTTTGTGGAACTCCGAAATTTTTAGCATTTATAATCTGCGGTTCAGGAACAATATATCCCAAATCGTTTCTTAAAACATTCAATATGGTTGCAAGAGTCTTACCGCCTCTATGATTAGAAAGACCTTTAACATTTTCAAGGAAGAAAGCTTTAGGCCGTTTGGCTTTTATAATTCTTGCGACTTCAAAAAATAATGTACCTCTGGTATCTTTAAACCCCCCACGTTTCCCCGCTATAGAAAAGGCTTGGCAGGGAAATCCCGCAACTAAAACATCATGATCGGGAATTTGATTATCAGTTATATTTTTAATATCACCTTCGGGTTTTTCTCCAAAATTAATCTCATAAGTTTTTTGTGCATATTCATCAATTTCAGAACTAAAAACACATTTTCCACTCAGATTTTGAAATGCAATACGCATCCCCCCTATCCCGGCAAATAAATCAATAAAAGTAAATTTATAATCGACGGGTGAAGGAAAAGGGATATCCGTACGAGAAATAAAATCTTTTAAAGTTGTAATTTGTACGCCTGAAAGTTGATTAGTTATATTTTGTTCGATTATATTCACACTCATAAGATACTCATTTCTTTTTCTATTTTATTTATACATCCCAATAAATCTTTTTGTATTTCTCTCCCCCAAAATCGCATTACTTTCCAACCCTGTTGTTTTAATGTATCATTTACATTTTGATCTCTTTTTATATTCGATTCAATTTTTTTAATCCAAAATTCTTTATTGGACTTTATGTCATTTTTCCTTACTTCCCAGTCATATCCATGCCAGAACTCACTGTCACAAAATATGGCAATTTTATACTTGGTTAAAACAATATCAGGTTTCCCTTCAAGTTTAGTGTAATTTTTTCTGTAACGAAAACCTTTTTTCCACAAAGCATTTCTAAGCAAAAGTTCAATTTTACTGTCTTTATTTTTAACAGCCTGCATATTTTTTCGCCTTTGCTCTTTAGTGAGTCTGTCCATGCTTTTATTATATATCAACAAACAAATAAAGTCATATTGTTAAGATAGTCCTGCTACAAAACTTATCAATAAACTTTTATTTGTATCTGAATGATAAGAGTTTAAAGTTAACAGTTCTAATTTTTCAAAACTAGAGTTATATATATAAATAACTTGAAAGGATTTTATTATGGCAAATTTAGAAGAACTTATTGGTGTACTTACTGAGGTACAAAATTTAGATCCAGAAAATAAAAATGCAGATGTAAGGATCTACAATAAATATATATTAATAACAAGACCAGACCAGGAAGATGGCTATTTTATTAAACTTTAATGATAACAATTGTGTCAATGGGCTTGATTTTGCTTGTAACAAGAGTGATTTATGTAAGCACAAGGAGGATAACTTATGGATATCGCATTCGGAACAAAAATCATTAACAGAAAGACAAACGAAATCGGATTACTTATTAAAACTTGGTTAAATGAATATGCAGACGGAAAAGTTTGGCGTCTTGGATTTCTTCCACGCTCACAGAGTTTCGCCTCTCGCACATTGTGCTTGTTGGCTCAATCTGTTCGCTATCCGGGTTTTACCCGTACAGAAATCCGCTTCGCAACCTGTGTTGATAAAAATGGCAAAAGATACCTCATAGAACTTGATGAAATCGTGCCAATTGAAGATAATGACGAATAAGTCCTAGTTTATATAACTACAAATTAATTTATAAATTACTTTTAAATCGTTATCGGTTACATTTTCGAGTAAATTAGTGATTTTACAAAGTAAAACATCTCTATCCTGTAAATGTTCGGTTTGAAAAAGTTGTGTATAGTCTATCCCTAAAGCGTTAGCAAATTTTTCTATCAAATCTGCTTTAGGAAAACTTCTTCCTGTTTCAATGTGACTCATATGTTTAGGATCAATTCCAGTCATTTCAGCAAGCTGATATTGTGTTATACCCTTTTTGTTTCGTAATTCTTTTATTCTTTGTCCGAAATCTTTTTTTATATTCATAGTCTACCTCTTTTAGAGGATAATAGTATATTTCTAACTTATAAACCGTATTAAAGACATCTAAATGTATGATTTTTATGTTTTTAATCTTGTAATACTATTTTAAATATGGTAATTTATAGAAAAATATGTCCTAAATAAAGAATTATTGGAGAGTAGTTGTGAAAAAATCTTATATAATAATTGCTGCCTGTATGATTATTACAATAACCTGTGGGTGTACCAACCCCTTTGTTGGTAAAGCAAAAGAACAGGTAAAAGATGTTAAACTAATTGAAGTACAAAATCCTGATTATACTTTCACATATAAAGCAGAAGACGGTAGCATTATTTTTAACAACTTAGAACAACAGTTATCATTCGTAGATGGAATTGCTGTAATTGTGAAAGAAGGAAAGTTCGGTCTTGTCAACCCCAAAGGACAATATATTGTTGAACCAATTTATGATTATATATCTGAATTGCATGACGGTATGTATGCATTTTTTATACAGGATATTACCGGTTTTGTAAAAATTGGATATTTTAACAATAAAGGAGAAGTTGCGGTTGAACCGTTCCCAGCCGACTTACAACTAAATTCAGGTTATTCTTATGATTATAACTTTTACAATGGCATTGCATTATACAGACAGCCTAAAACTTATAAATATGGTTATATTGATAAAACCGGCAAATTTATTATAGAGCCTATTTATGAATGGGCTGGACCCTTTAAAGGAAAACTTGCCCCTGTGACTAAAGGTGATAAATATGGATACATAAATACTTCCGGAACATTAGTTTTACCTTATAAATATATTTTTGCAGAAGTATTCTCTGATGGTTTAGCGGCAGTATACAATGGAACAAGCTGGGGATATATAGATAAAACAGGAAATTATGTAATTCCATCACAATTTGGAAGTTATGAGGGACATGATGGAGAAGAAATTGCAAACCCTTTTATTGATGGTTATGCAGCAGTTTATCTTGGGAAAGGTCAAGCATATAGATCAGATGTTTATAAGGGACAATTTGCTCTTATCGATAAAACAGGAAAAATTCTTAATGGGCAAAAATATGATTCTTTACAACTAACATATTTAGAACCCGGAAAAGCTTCATATATTGCTCGTTTGGATAATAAATTTTTAACCCTTGATACCAAAGGTAATGTATTAAAAGAGGAACAATATTAGGAGAAATTATGGAAAAGAAATCAGTGTTTAGTAGAGCTATTCTATTTTTAGGTTTAATTGCATTAGTTATCAATACGGTAGAAGTAAATCAAATTCGTTTGCAAACAAAATCTACAACTGCAGAATCTTCAATACAGAAAATTATGTATAATTTTCCTATAAATATAAAACTTAATCAAAAAATCATTAATGATAATAATGCAGAAATAATTATTAAAGACAAAAATTTTGCAGAAAAAATAATAGCTCCGATTACAAAGGTCGAATACAACCTATGGGGAGAACCATATAGGACAACAAATTCTTACAATATCAGTGATACTAATAATCGTTTTTTATATGTAAATGCAAATATAAAAAGCTTGTTTAAAAAGCAACAAAACTTAAATGGTCTTGTCAAGGCAAAGATAATTTATTTAGACAAATATGAATTTGAATGTTTTGCTCTAAAGACAACAAAAGATAAAACTGACTTTACTACAAGTATTAGTTTAATGCCATTACAAAGTGAAGAAATTTATTTTGTAACCGAAATGCCTAAAGACTTCGTTAACTCAAACGGATCGATTAAGTTAGAATTATTAGTCGGAAATAATAAATATGTAATGAAATTACGATAGGAGTAGATAATGAAAAAATCTTTTATTATATCCATTGCTATTTTATTTTGTAGCTCTAATTTGGCTTTGGCAGAAACAAGTGCAGCCAAATGTTTTGAAATGGGTTTTACAGTGGCGGCAAAAGCTTATAATGCTGGAGATAAAAGTGCTTTTACCCCAGTTTATGGGATGTCACCTAAAATGATGAAAGACAGTCCTTGTTGTAATGTTGGAACAGAACCAAGTTGCCTTGGATATAATGGAGCTTTTCAATATGTGCAACAATACGGTACGAACAAAAATACTATAGAATATCAAGAAAAATATAACTTATTTAAAATGATGGATTCAGGAATGTTTGGATTCTAAAACAAAAAAAGGAGAAAACGAAAATGCAAAATCAAACTATGAATGCAAATGTTGCAACCAAACGTTGCCCTTATTGCGGCGAAACAGTAAATGCAACATGTCAAAAATGTAGCCATTGCGGAGAATGGCTAATTACCAGATATGGCAAATCATGGGTAAAAACTTATTTGCTATGTTCATTTTTAGGTTGCTTTGGGGCACATAATTTCTACAATGGGAAGACTGGTATAGCCATTGCTCAATTAATTCTTACACTAACTGTATTTGGGTCTGTAATAAGTATTCCATGGATGATTATTGATGCGATAATAATTCTTTGTGGTGCATATAGAGATAGTCAAGGTTTAGAACTTAGCAGAAAGCCTACCATTGGAGGTACCGCTGTATTTTGTGCTTTAGGATTACTTGGCGGAGCAGGAATGCATAGATTTTATACAAAACATGTTGCTATTGGCTGGTTACAGGTCTTTACACTTGGAGGATTCTTTATCTGGACAATAATAGATTTAATATTAATTTTGTCAGGAAATTTCAAAGATGCAGATGGAAACTTAATCAAAGGATAAAGAATTATGCAGGAAAAAGAATGTCCGTTTTGCGGAGAACTTATTAAAGGAAATGCAATTAAATGTAAACATTGTGGTGAATGGCTTAATGTTAGATGTCCATATTGTGATGAGCTAGTCAGTGCAAATACGAGAATTTGTCCTGAGTGTCATTCAAAATTGAATTTTCTAAAGAAAAAAGACAATTACACTCTGGCAATTATTTCTTGGATTTTTACCGTATTGTATATTTTTATCATATTTGGATTTTTGGCATGTTTAAATGAGCCTGGTCCTGATGGAATAGCAAATATAACAGCATCAGATAAGGCTGGGAATTTATTTTGCATAATTTTTTTATTACTATTTCCTTTAGTTCCCGCAATATGGTCATTCTGTATCAAACAAGCAGAAAAATCTGTACTTTCATCAGGGATTACTGCTTTAATTTTTGCATTGTTGGCGATTTGGATGGTTCTGGCATAAATTATGGAAGAAAAAATAACAAAAAATTGTCCCTATTGTGGAAAAGAAATCTTAATAAAAGCAAAAAAGTGTAAACATTGCGGGAAGTGGCTAAATAATGAAATAAATACTAGCCAACAATTGGCACCCCCAATCAGTCAACAGAAAAAATTGAAAGAAACTGTTACATCAGAAATTGTCGAGAATGTAAATACAAAAATTTGTCCTTATTGCTGTCAAAAAATTCCCGCAAATGCACAAAAATGTCAATTTTGTGGGGAGTGGATTAACCAAAAACCTAAAAAGGAGAATCAAGCTTTTGGTTGCTGTAAAGGTTTAATTGGTGTAATAATTGTAATTATTGGTGTAATTTTAGAATGTGCAACAAACGGCGGTGGTGCCGGGTTGATTTTTGCTATTGTTGGAGCAATAGTTATGGGAATATACTTTCTTCCGACAACCATTGCTGATGAAAAACGTCATAAAAATACAACGGCAATTTTTGTTGTAAATTTATTCTTTGGCTATACGGTTATTGGATGGGTAATTGCATTAGTATGGGCACTTACCGAAAACCATTAACAATACCTGAACGCATATTTAAGAATCATCCCCAAATTGAATTTTATCATTCAAATGATAGTCCGTAGTAAAATTCCCGATACCAGATGTATGTATTATAAAATCCTCAAACTTAATTTTTTGTCGAACATCAATCCCCTTGTAACAATAAAACCGTCCCCTGAACGAGTCAAAATTATACTTTCTTGTAGCTTTCCATCAATACTCAACTCGGAAACAGCTTTAGGATTTTTTTTACTCGGTACTCTTTTATATTGTATTTTAGCATTGTGAATTGTAGGAATTGACATTTTCTTCAAGATTTTTACATAATTTCGAAAACTTCTAAACTTTGTATTGGCTTGTGGATAAAATAAACTTATTATTGTATTAAGGGCTAATGCTGTAATAGAAGAATATTCTTTACGAGTTGAGCCGGGTTTAAAATATTTGTTACAATTTTTGCAATAACACTGATTTTTATTTTTATAAACAGTATTTTCTACACTCTTACAGTGCGGACATTTTTCTTTGCAAGTTTTCTGTCTCATAGCAAGATTTTATCACAAATAAACCGTTTTTTATATAAAAACGGTTTTAGTTTCCTGAACACTTTTGGCAAAAACAGTGCTATGCAAGCCTTTTCATTTTTTTAAACGCTTCTTTAAATTAATACAGATTGGAAAAGCCAATCTGTCTGGAGATTTTTTCAGGCGTAGTTGACAAAAGGGAGGTTCAAATGGCAAAGTTAAATGGACAGCCGGTAACTTGTGAAGACATTTCAGAATCATTGTGACACTTTAGAAAAATCGTGTTAGAAGGAAAAAATCCGACAAACAACTTGCAACTGGTTGACATCAACTTAATCGCGTTAAAATTAAAAAGTTAGCGGAAACATTCAAAAAAGCAGCTGCAAAAGTTAAAAAATGCGATTATAAAAGTCGGTTATGTGAATCCCATCCTGCTTGATGAAAAACACAATATAATGGCAGGGGAATTGCGGCTTTTGGCGGCAAAAGAGCTCGGATTTACGCAAATTCCGGCAATAATTCTTGAGAATTTGACACCAGAAGAAGCTGATGCAATCAGAATCCTGGATAACAGAATCGCAGAAGATGGCGAATGGAACTTCGGAAACCTTAAAGAAGAAATCGAAAAATTAATGAAGTTTGACATAACTTTTGAGGATTTGGGATTCGATACCATTGATTACGATGAAATATTTCTAATCAATGATTCTGATGAAAACAAAATTCACAACTCTGACAAAGAAGACGAAAGTTGGCTTGATGCAAATATTCCGCCCAAAGTTAAATTTGGTGACCTCTGGCGGCTTGGTGATCATTTTGTTTACTGTGGCGATTCTTTACATGCCAGGTCTTTTGAGATTCTTATGCAGGGCGAGTTGGCACAAATAGTCATAACTGATCCTCCATACAACTGTAAGATTAACGGTCATGTTTGCGGCTTGGGTAAAACTAAACATGATGAGTTTGCAATGGCATCTGGCGAAATGACAAATGCAGAATTTGCTGAGTTTATCTCAAAATTTATGCAGCATCTAATTAAATTCTCGATTGACGGCTCGCTGCATTATCTGTTTATGGACTGGGCTGGGTTAAATACCTTGCTGACACAGGGTAAAAGGCATTATACCGAACTCAAAAATATTGCAGTCTGGAACAAATTAATAGGCGGTATGGGGGCTCTGTACAGAAGCCAACACGAAATGATACCAATATTCAAAAACGGAAAAGCTAAGCATCAGAACCATATTCAGCTTGGCAAAAACGGGAGATACAGGACTAACGTTTGGGATTATCCAGGGGTTCGTATAACAAATCCAGAATCTTTGGAGCTTCTAAAGCTTCATCCTGCGGTTAAATCGGTCCCGATGCTCCATGACATTTTGCTTGATTCCTCATCTAAAAACGATATAGTTCTTGACTGTTTCGGCGGTTCAGGTTCTACATTACTTGCCGCAGAACGCTGTAAACGCAGGTCAAGACTGATTGAAATCAGCCCAAGATATGTGGATGTAACCATATATCGCTGGGAAAAGGAAACAGGCAAAACTGCTAAATTAATCAAAAATTATATGGAGGTTCAAGATGGAAATAGATAAGGATAGATTGCTAAAAGCCGCAGAAACAATACAGAATGATAACAAATACCGTCGAGAAATTAAAGAGAAATTATATGAAGTCGGTTATAAAAAACCTCCTGTCAGCGGTCAGTTTAAAAAAGGTCAAAGCGGTAACCCTAAAGGTAGAAAGAAAAAGGTTATTCCTAAAACTATTATGGAAGCCCTGAGGCTTGCGTTTATAAAAGAGATTACGATTACGAATGAAAAAGGCAGTCGTGAAAAAATCCCATTTATACAGGCCTTTGCTCAAAAAATCGTGCAGGATGCAATTAAAAATGATGGTCCTACACGAAAAATGCTTCTGCAAAATCTGAATTTGCTTAATTTTGATTTCTGGCAAATGATTGAAGACAAAGCATTTGAAGATTTTGAACCGGAAACTAGCAAGGACGATGAACAATATTTAAGGGAAACATTGTATAAACTCATTGATTACTATCACTTAAATCAGATTAAAAATGAGTAATTTTAAATGCCATCCCCTGTTTTGATAAACGGGGGATGCTTTTTAATTACAATTATATATGTTATAATTGCTTGAAATAAAGGATTATAGCATGGAAAATGAAATTATAATTTACCAGACTCAAGACGGGCAAACGAAAATTGATGTAAGAATAGAAAACGAAACAGTTTGGCTTACGCAAAATCAAATGGCAGAACTGTTTCAAACTACAAAACAGAATATAAGCCTGCATATTAAAAATATCTTTGAAGAAGGAGAGCTCACTGAAGATTCAACTGTCAAGGATTACTTGACAGTTCAAAATGAAGGCAGAAGAAAGGTTTCAAGGAATGTTACACATTATAATCTTGATGTAATCATTTCTGTTGGCTACCGCGTTAAATCTTTACGTGGCACACAATTCAGAATTTGGGCAACTCAAGTTTTAAAAGAATACATGAAAAAAGGTTTTGCTCTGAACGACGATTTATTAAAACAAGCAGGCGGCGGAGGCTACTGGCAAGAACTTTTAGAACGTATCAGAGATATTCGTTCTTCTGAAAAAGTTTTTTACCGCCAGATTTTGGATATTTATGCAACAAGTACGGATTACAATCCTAATGCTAAAGAAACAAAATTATTCTTCAAAGTTGTTCAGAACAAAATGCATTTTGCGGCACATGGTCATACTGCAGCAGAAGTTATATATTTACGAGCCGATAGCACAAAAGATAATATGGGCTTGACTGTTTTCAAAGGCAAACACCCTAAAAAAGATGAAGTTACTGTTGCGAAAAATTATCTTGATGAAAAAGAATTAAATATTTTGAACAGAATTACATCGGCCTATCTTGAATTTGCCGAACTGCAGGCAATAAGACATATTCCAATGACAATGAAAGATTGGATCGCAAAACTTGATGATTTTATAAAAATGACAGGAAGCGAACTTCTTGAAAATCCCGGAAAAATCTCAAAACTGGAGGCGGAAAACAAAGCACTTGCAGAATATGCAAAATACAAAGAAACGATAAAAGACGAATTATCCGAAGTCGAAAAACATTTCTTAGAATCGGTTAAACAAACGCAAAAACAACTGGAAAAGAAAACAAAATACGAAAAATAGTATCGAAAATTCCCTGCTTTTTATAAAACAGGGAATTTCTGTAAAAGCTTACTATATAAGGTTTTATATTATAAAAATTTTTAGCTTTTATGTAAATTCCCTGTAAAAACAATTTAGCAGGGAATTTCCTATTTCAATATAATAAAAATTGACGAAAACCATTGTAACGAGAGCCTGTTGCTCACAGGACTGCCCGCTCCATTTTTTAATATTTAATCTTGTTAACTAAATAAATTTAACAGTTTCTGCAATCTCAAGACGTTCATTATGACGCGGGTTAGGTGCTGAATCATTTGCAGGATATCCTATAGGGAAAAGTGCAACAGGAATAATATTTTCAGGAAGTTCAAACTTCTCGATTACGGCATCGGGGTCAAAATGTCCTACCCATGTTGTACCAAGCCCCAGGTTTGTAATTTCCAGCATCATCTGGGTAGCAACAATACTTGCATCAACTTCACCCATATCCTTATTATCATAAGCCCGTTTCCAGCTAACAGTGTTGTCATAGCAGATAAGAAATGCTAACGGTGCCTCAAAATGGTATCTTGTACATTCTTTTAATTTTGCAAGACTTTCTTCACTTTCAAGAACTAGTATTCTTTGCGGCTGAAAATTTACTGCGGTCGGTGCCAATCTTCCTGCATCAAGAATAGCATTGATTTTTTCTTTTTCAACCTTTTTATCAGAAAAATTTCTTACTGAATAACGTTCTTTTAATAAATTCATTAAATCCATCTTACTCTCCTTTTTTAGCCTATTTCAAATATTTTTGCAGAATCAGTTTTTTGAGTGCTTTTGAGTACACAGCCTGTGGTTCAAGTTCAAGAACTTTATCAAGAGATTTAACAGCTTCCTTATAACAGCCCAATTTCTTTAAAACCACAGCCATATAATAGTATGCATCGACAAATTTTTTATCAAGTTCAGTTGCTTTTTTCAAATCAGCAAGCGCTTCCCTTAATTCGTCTTCATTTGGGTCATCATATGCTAAAATTGCCTGCGCTCTGTTATAATAGGCATCAATCATGCCGGGATTGAGTTCAATAGCCTTTGAATAATTTTCATAAGCAGCTTGAAGCTGATTTAAATTATGAAATACTATCGCTTTTGAAAAATAAGCCAAAGGTGAATTTGGATTTAATTCAATAGCTTTATCAAGTGCTTCCAATGCCTCGTCGAATTTTTGTAAATTAGTTTGTTCTATTCCTAAATTAGTATAATATTTATAATCTTTTTCGTCTGCCATAATATCTCCTTAAAAGCATAATACTTAAAAAAGTATCTGTTTACAATAGAAGAAAGAGTAATTTTAAGCCTGCCTTTTTGTCTGATGAAATAAAAAGTTTATTTTTAATAATCATAGTATGAATACGGTTAATAAATTACTAACAGCACTGGGACATAATACAACACTGCATTTTGATAAATGGACGCAGGAGCATGAATATGTTTCGGGTAAAAAGAAATGGATAGCCAATATTCTACCTGAAAATCTTTTAAAACGAACTGTCAAACATGCAGTAGAATCTCTCGTTACATTATGCGAATGCGACGAGTTTTTTAAAGAATTTCCCGATAATATAAAAAGCCCTGATTACGGAGATAAGTGGGGCAGACTCGCCAATTATATTGAAATAAACAACCGTGCTATAGCAGAAATGCACGGGAATTTGACTAAGAACGGAATATTAAGCGCAATAAAATTGCTCCCTGCAATTCCGCCTTCGGCCAAAAGCTGGGCTAACTGTGTTATTCTTTCGCAAATTTTTCCTAATATCTTCGGCGACGGATACAATAAGGGCCCGTTTGAAGAAAACTCCATATACGGAATAAAATTAAATGCCGGTTACAGCGGCAATATTATAGATTGGTCTATTACCGGTAAGATTTCTCCGGAAGAACAGTTTACAGCATTTAATGACCTGGCACATTTTCACGGATTAAAAACAGGATTCAGGACTGTAATATCTGCAGACCAGATAAAAGTTTGCTATCCTGACAGAGAAGAAGGATTTAACTGGTGTAATCCCGAACATCAGGAAATGTTTATCAATGAACATGTCAAACTTATGAAACTTGGATTTGAATGTATATTTATAGATTCAGCCAAACACATCGGCGGCTATGAATGCGAAAATTATACAGGCGTGGGTGATTTACCGGAATATGGTCAGATGCAGTATATTTTGCAACAAATACGTGAACGCTCGGGAATGACAACGTTAAGTTTCGTAGGAGAAAAAAGCACCGGAGATTTTGAAAGATACAGAAATCTGGGCTTAACTTCAGGAACGGCATTTGTAAATCCCGATGATTTTGAGAATGTTAAACAGTGGTCTGAAAAATTTAAATACAGCAGAGAATATGCGCCGGGAATTGAGGTTTCTAACGACAATGATAACGGCGGCTCCAGATATGAAGACCGCCTGAATAGAATCAATACATGTTTGTTCGGTTACGAATATCCGAGTGATAAACTACCGAGTTTTATGCAGATGGAAGATATCTTTCCGCTTAGATATGACACCAGCACACATCATCTTATGATGACAAATCCGTCTTACTCGACTGACAGAACCCCGGAAAGCCACTGGGAAAATCTTTTCACAAAAGACGACGGCCGTGCATATAATGCCAGAGTCGGCGAACTTTTTGCAAATGCATTGAATTTATAAAAATTAAGCATACGGAATCATGGGGCCGTTATATTTTTTGTACAAAACCATAACGTCGTCAGCAACCTTTTCTCCGCGAACCATTTTTCCGTACACTTCGGCAATAAATTCTCCGATACTTGTCTGTGCATAAGCTGAAATCTTACCGGCACTTTGCTGGAATTCCTGATTAGTCAGGAATTCATACAAGTCCGGATACCTTTTCTGGAATTTTTTCGGATTTTTCTTAAATAATTCGCTAAAACCGTTATAAGTCATACCGCCCCACCTGTTACCGACAAAATCAGTCTCAACAGTGTATTTACCGCCTTTAACATCACTCCAGACATCACCAAAACTCATATTTTTAATATCAAGTTCTTTTAAATTCTTTGCAAAATCCTGCAAATGTCCCATCTCATGGTGAATAGTTTCTGTAGGACTCAAATACGGAATTTTGATAAGTAACTTACCGCCGACTTTCTCTTGCAGTTGAGAGAATAAATCTTTTATTTTCTCGCTTTGTTTTTCTGTTGACAAAGCTTCAAATTCCTTTAAGTCAACCTGTATCCCATTCTTTTCAAATAACTTCATATTCTTTTTAAGAGTTGTCATAGGTGACAAGTTTAATAAAGAGGACTGAATAGTAATTGCCTGCTCTAAATTAGCCACTATTTCTCTTTTTTCTGCAATAGTTAACGACTCAGGAGCTTTCGTATATCGCTTTATCATATCCAATATGTTGTTATCAACTTGGCAGATAAAACAAAAATCGTCTTTCGCTTTAGCAGTTGCAGAGGATGCAGCTTTAGCTGCGGAAGCGGTTGTTTCTTTTTTACCTATGCCTAAACAGTTATTAATATATTTATCAAGAGTTTCATGTTCAAAATATTGTTTATTAATAGATAAACTCCCGAAATGCGGGGATTGAATTTCCTTAATAACGCCGGCAAGCGCGTCCTTGCCCATATCCCGATAATACATCTTTTTCGGCATAAAAAGTTTGCCTTTGTTAGCATTGGCAGCTTCTACAAGTCCTTTATTAGCAAAGTTAATTGCATCAAGTGTAAAGCCTTTATCAACTTCTCCTATTTTTAAAACATTTTTTGCAAAGGCAATACCTTCGTCTACGGTTTTTGCTTCCTTAAAATCTATATGTTCAAGAAGCTCTGTGAAAACCATATTTTCGTCATAGAGCTTTTTTATTCTGTTTGTCTGGTGTCTGAAAATAAGAAAGGCAGCAATTCCAAGCGAAACAACAGCACCGCCGATACCTATACACCATTTTTGAGCTTTTGATAAACCTTGTTTTTTATCCTCATTTTTCTTATTTTCGGAAGATATTTCAACAACATCTTTATCAGGCCCGCAAAGCTGCGGAATACCACCTGATGCACTATTAACAGTGCTTACAAGATTGCCCCCCCCCCCGAAATTCGCACGGTGTAGAGGATTTTGGGGTTAAACCATATAATTTATAACCTTCAATTATTCCTGACATAAAAATTTCTCCTTTATTTCTACCTTAATTATATAAAGTAACAAGAATAAAAAAAATTGCTAGTATGTAAAAAATATAACAAAACAGATACTGTTCTACTGCCAGTTATACGCTTTGCAAATACTAAGACTCTTTAGTATAATTACCAGCGGAGGCATGATGATTATGACTAAACTTATAAAAAAATTAGGGGAAAGACTTTCCTTTTTACAGCCGTATCAGGTTATTATACTTGGCTTTTTATTTTATGTAGCAATAGGAACAATGCTAATCTCACTTCCTTTTGCGCAAAAACATTACGTCAATACGGTTGATAATCTGTTTAACGTTGTTTCTGCGATATCCACAACCGGATTAACAACAGGGGCGCTGAGTGAAATGTATACCCCGTTCGGAAAACTGATTCTTCTGGGATTGATACAGCTCGGAGCTATAGGATATATGACTATTACATCATTTTTTATATTATCTTCCGGACAAAAACTCTCCAGTTACAGAACAAAAATTCTTTCTGCCGAATTTACCCTTCCTCAGGAATTTAATATAAAACAATTTATCAGAAATATAATAATTTACACATTTACTGTTGAATTAATCGGAACGCTTTTACTGGCTTATCAATTCCACTCACTCGGTCTATCAAAATGCCTGTGGTCAGGATTATTCCATGCAGTATCTGCTTTTTCCACAGCCGGTTTCAGTATTTATAATAACGGATTGGAAAATTTTAGAGACCATCTGGGTATTAATATGATAATAGCAATACTTTGCTATGCCGGTTCAATAGGTTTTATTATCCCTATGGACATATACAGAAAAGTTACCGGGCAGAGCAAAGAAATAACATTAACAACAAAAGTTATTTTAATGATTACTGCAATAGTCGCAATTTTCGGTACTATATTCTATCTTGTTTCTGGAGAAACGCATTTACTCAGCGCATTCTTTCAGGTCATGTCTGCCTCTACAACTGCCGGATTTAACACTGTTCCGGTTGGGAATCTGAAATCAGGTGCGCTGTTAATTCTTATCATTGCAATGGTAATCGGGGCATCACCGAGCGGTACCGGCGGCGGGATTAAAACAACAAGTATAAGCGTTTTATACGGTATTGTGGCAAGTGTTATGAGAGGTCAGACTCAGAATATAACCTTTATGAAAAGAAACATTCCATACAGCAGAATTTTTACAGCGGTAGCAGCTTCCGCGACATATATAACTCTGTTAATGACTTCAATTTATCTTCTCACATTAACAGAATCGTTCTCTTTCCTTGAACTGTCTTTTGAAACCGCTTCTGCACTCGGAACGGTAGGACTAAGTATGGGAATAACAAGTTCGCTTTCAGCGTGGGGAAAACTTATACTGACTCTCACAATGTTTTTAGGCCGTGTCGGCCCGCTTACTCTAGGTATCGCTTTCTTCAAATCAGAATCAAAAGTTATACCTTGCAAATCCGATTTAGCAACTTAAAAAAGTGTATTTGAAACATTTTTCCCTCTCTTTCGTCTGATTTTATATACAAAAAGTGTATTCAATCATAAGAGAGGGTTTTTTAATGAGTTTAGATACTAAGATTAGCATGGAACTTGATACTCTTTACAGTGATTTCTCAGCACAGGGAGTAAATGATGAAGACGAAATATTATCAGAACATTCAGAAAGTATTGAGGAAGATTTAACAGCAGAAACACAGCCTAAGACTTTTAGTTCAATTGCAAAAGAAGACGATATTTTGCAAATGTATTTGAAAGATGTCGGGAAAATTAAGCTTCTTAATTCTAAAGAGGAAAAACTTCTCGGAAAGGATATCAAAGAGGGAGAATTTAAAAAAGCTGAAATTGCAAAACGAAAGCTTGTTCAGGCAAATTTAAGATTGGTTGTAAGTATTGCTAAAAAATATATAGGCCAGGGTGTGCTTTTTATGGATCTGGTACAAGAGGGTTCATTAGGGCTCATAAAAGCAGCAGAAAAATTTGATTACTCAAAGAACTTTAAATTTTCAACCTACGCTACGTGGTGGATTAAACAAACAATTATGAGAGCCATTGCAAACAACTCCAAAACAATCCGAATTCCTGTACATATGGCTGATAAAATAAGAAAATATAAAAAAGTGTACTCCGGTCTTTCATTTGAATTAGGCAGAGAACCTTCAGATAAAGAAATTGCAGAAAAAATGGGACTCACTGTTAAAAACATTCAAGCAATCAAAAGAGCTGTAATAAAAGAACCTATAAGTCTTGAAACTCCTGTTACAGATGATTTATGCGTAGGTGATTATATTGAAGATAAAAGCTACAATTCTCCGGATATTCAGGCGAAAAACAATGCAATGAAAGGAAGTATAGAGAACCTGCTTAAAACTCTTAATGACAGAGAAAGACAAATTATTAACTGCCGTTTCGGGATTAACGGAGAAACTCAAATGACACTTGAGCAGCTCGGCAAAAATATGGGCTACTCAAAAGAAAGAATCAGGCAATTAGAAGAAGCTGCCCTCTCTAAAATAAGACAGAGGGAAGAATTAAAACACTTTAGAGATTTCATCGAGGATTAAATTTAAGGCGAAGCCATAAGACTTCGCCTCTTTTTTTTTAAATGGTTTTTAAAGCTTCCTTATTACTGCAAAGAATAACCAGCAGGTCATTAACCATTTTAGATTTCTGGTTTTCATCGAGTTTCACAATATTATTATTTTCCAACTTATGTAAAGCCATTTCAACCATACCGACAGCACCTTCAACAATCGCTTTTTTAGCATCAACAATCGCAGAAGCCTGCTGACGCTGAAGCATTGCAACCGCAATTTCAGGAGAATAAGCAAGATGTGAAATCTTTGCATCAACAATATTTAAACCTGCAACTTTAACATTTCTTTGAATTTCGGCTTTCAATTTTGCAGAAATTTCCTGACTATCTCCTCTTAAAGATTGAACGCCCGAATCTTCAGGTGAATCATAAGGATACATTCTTACAATATTTCTCAGCGCAGAATCACATTGTGCAGAAAGAAATGTCTTGTAATTATCTACATTAAACATTGCTTTTGCAGTATCCTGTACTTCCCAGATAACAATAATACCTACTTCAATAGGATTAC
>DVIU01000078.1 GCA_018711035.1 Candidatus Scatousia excrementigallinarum | reverse complement strand
TGCGACGGTCAAACCGATCCGTTCAAAGGCCCTACTACAGGTAACTGCGAAGTTTCTAACCCTACAGATATCTATCCTGTAATTATGTATGACCAAACTGTTCTTCCGGCTACTGTTGCTGCTGAAGCTGTTCTTTACGGTGCCGGTAAATAATCAGGATTATAAATCAATAAAAAAAGACGAAACTTTTCAAGTTTCGTCTTTTTTTATTATCAGAGATTTTTTATTGCCTGAATTACATTTTTTATCTCATCCGAGACTTCAACACTATCAGAAAGATTCTCTTTTACCATTTCAGCAAACTCTGCCTTTTTAAATTCATGAAGCCCTCTATGCTTAAAAAATTCTTCCAGAAACTCTACTGTGTGTCCCTGTTCAATTACCTGCATTACGGGGAATGAGATATTTTCCGTAGCATAATGCAGAGTCTTTTCAACTAGTTTAACCGGCAGTATATCTTCAAATTCTCCGTCTTTTAAAATGTATATTCTGTCAATTGGCCTGAGTTTAGGCTTAATTTCGTCGGAATTTTCAACAGCATCACTATCAAGCAGCACAAAAATCGGAATCTTTAATAAATCAGCCAGTTTATAAAACAGCTTTACGACCTGATTTTTCCCCCCTGCTGAAAGAACATAAACCCCGTAACTGTCAAAATCATAGTTCAAAAGCTTTGCAAACTCGGGTAGTAATATTTCCTCAGTAAGCCCTTCGCATATAACTATTTTTTCAATAGGGAAGCGTAAAGTATGTAAAAACCGCATATCACGCAAATTATTTTTATCTTCCAGTGATTTAAGCCATTTCAAATTTAAGGGAGCACTATCATCGATAAGTCTGATAGCAGCTGTATAGTTTATATTATTGTTTAAAAGTTCACGGGTATTCAAATCAAGCTTAAAAACAGAATTTTCATAATCAGCCAATTTATTATTTATCTCAAGCGATTCAGGTTTACCCAGAGAAATTTCAAAAACAAAATCCGCCAGCTCCCTCAATCGACGGTAATCCATCTCATCAAGATCCTGACGCTTAAATTTAGGATTAATTATATTTGAAATAATAATATCCTTAAACACACGCAAATACTTATCTTCCGGGTATTTAAACCTTGTAAGTCTGTCAATGGAGATTATAATTTGTTCTTTAGTTAAAGGTTTAGCTTTAAAATCTTTCAATACTTCCTCTGAAATTGTTACATTTTTAACATTAGTATATCCATACTAGCAACTTTTAAAGGTAATCGTTTTTTATTATAATAGTTAGTAGTGGAGTGAAAATGGTGTATTCTATCAATCCCGATTTTCGACAATACAATTATAACACAATAAATCGTGTTAAAACTGATTCTGTTGGGAAAAAAGGAACCGCAGGCACTACACAGACTTTGGCATTTACCTCTAACCCGGTGAATTATGTTCCGTTAAATCCGGTAATGAATGTTTCTCCTCTTAGAACCCGTCTTGAAGGTAAAGAGGAAAAGAATAAATACAATACTTTACTAAAGAATCTTGATAAGGATACAAAAAAAACATTAAAATTAATGTTAAAACAGGGAATTCTTTTGAATGCGAACTCAAATGACAACTCCTCTGTGCTTGATAATTTGTATAAAATAGCAACAACTCCGCGTGCAGCCGGATTATCAAATACCGGCATACTAAAAGATACTATTAACACTCTCTTTTCTCCATACAATATAACACAGCAGTTCGGCGACCTGCCAAAAGGTATTTCAGAACAGGTAAGAGATATCTATATGGAACAAAAAACAATGAGAAAAACAAATCTTCTTGACCGAAAAATAGCAGAACTTGATGTTAACGTTGACCACTCAGGAACCTGTGTTGCCTCAAGTATAGAATTTAATCTTGCAAAACAGATGCCTGCCGAATTTGCCCGCTTTGCAGCCGGGATAAGTTCTTCTGATATGTCAGTTCAAAAACAGATTAAACTATCAAATCTGGCTGATAATACGCTTGATGCGGTATGGCTTTTAAATGCATTTGAAATTCCGTTTGAAATGAAAGACTTTGATAAAGCCACCTTAACATTTACACCGGATAAAAATGCAATTATAAGAGCACAAATACAAACCTTGTATAAAGACCCGTACGAGCGTTCCGCACTTGATGTACTAATGCAGTCAACATTCATGCAGGTAGGTTCACAACAATCTTATGATTCATTAAGCGACAAACGAGCAGGCAAATTTAATCAGAATGACAAAGGATTGATTGAATTTGAAAAAACATTTACCGAATCAGTAGTAGAAGACAAAAATAAAATATCCGTAACCTATCAGACAGTAGATGAAAATGCAAAACTTATTGGCTATGAAACAGACCTTGCGACAATGAAAAAACAAATTACAACCTCTCTTGACAGAGGCGAAAACGTAATCATTGGATATACTCAGGTTGACGATAACAATTACATAATAAACGGACACGAAATAACAATTATAGGCTACAAAAAAGCACCGCAGACCAATCCAAATGCACCTGAAAAACTGATTTTCATATGCAATGACACAGATGATAATCAATTTGAACCAATAGAATATGATGAAGATTATCTTTTACCAAAAATTCACCACGCAGCACTGCCGCATGATGTCGTCGAAAATGACGTCCAAATGACAGAAAACTGGGTGGAAGGCTTAAATACGTATAAAGACATGAAAAAGAAAGCAGAATAAAATGATTAGCAACATCGGATCTTACACAAACCAAAACATGTTATACAAAAACAATCTATCCCAAAGACAAAAGCAGGAGCCAGCCAATCCGCCGGCTGAAAAAAACGTAAAACAAACCAAAATGCCGGTTTACACAAAACCTGTACTGACAAAACCTGTTGACGTAAATATATTTTACATAGCCGACCTCCATGGAAAAATGACCAATATGGAAAGAATCGGTGCAATGTCAAAACAATTTGATGCAGAAAAAACAAACAGTGCAAAATTAAAACTAGCCTCAGGAGATATACTCTTAGGCTCTAATCCTATGACAAACAAAGTAGCAAACCATTTTCTTAACTGGATAGGAGTAACAGCAAATGCACTCGGAAACCATGAATTAGATGCCACACCGCAGGCTTTTGCAAGCACACTTGCAGAAGCAAAATACAAACTTCTTGCAATCAATACAACAGTTGACCCTAAAAGCCCGATGGCCGGGAAAATTCAACCTTCAATAATAGAAGAACATAACGGAGAACAATTCGGTATAATAGGAACTGCCCCTCCTGATGCATTTGAAAGAGTCGGAACCCGTGAATCACTGGATGATATAAAAATAGATAATTTCGATACAACTGTGAAAAAGGTTCAAGCCGAAGTCAACAGATTAACAGAAAAAGGTATAAATAAAATTATTATTGTGTCCCACCTCGGAAAGGATCTAGACAAACGTCTTGCTCAAGAAACGAACGGAATAGACATCATTCTCGGTGCACATACCCATGACCTATACAAAGGAGTTAAAGACGGAGATAACCTGGTTTACTCAAAAACAGGCGAACCTGTAATACTGACCCAGATTGGTAAAGACGGTGAATATGCCGGAACCTTAAAAGCCTCATTCGATGCAAAAGGTATTTTAACAAAAGTACAAAACAACGTTGGCAGAACAGGTGTATTCACAAGAACTCTCCAATATAAAACCGCTGTAGAATCAATTATCGGAAAACCGGAAGTACTTGGAACTATCAAATCAGCCCCGCCAACTCCTAAAGACAGATTAATCGCTAACAATCCGCACGGAAACTTCATTGTAGATGCTATGCGGAATGAACTTAAAACTGATATTGCACTTCTCAATGCAGGAAACCTCAGAGGTTATTTTGCAACAGGTGAAGTCGACTCCAGACGTATCAATGACGTAACACCTTTCGAAGATAAAATGATGATTTGTGAACTGAGTGAAAAACAAATCACTGACGCTATAAAAAACGGAGGCAAGTCATTTGCAAATCCTGGACACAAACCGGGAATTCTTCTGGTATCAGGATTGGAATATACTATGACTGATAAAGGTGAACTCCGAGAATTGTATTTCGTCGACAGACAGGGAAATAAAACTAAAATTGATGTAAATAATCCGAGCACAACCAAAAAATATACTGTTGCATGCGATGATTTCTTTGCATACGGCGGGGACGAATATCTACCTGTAAATCCTAACCCTGATTATGTACTCCAAAAATTTGACGTAGATAAAAATGTTTACACTGCAAATTATATAAAACAGCAAAGTAAACCAATTGAAATCAAAGAAGATGACAGAATAAAAATCATCAAATCTTAATAGCCATACTGCTCTCTGGTATTAAGGTATTCTCTGATATTATTCAATGCAGCCTGAACAATACGTGTCACACGTGATGAAGACAGACCAACCTGCCGTGCAATATCTTTAACCTGCATATTCCTATAAAAACGATATTCAACGACTGTTCTGTCTTTTGGAGGAAGTTTTGAAATAGCTTCTCTAATCATACGCCCCATTTCTGAAATTTCAGCATTTTCATCCGGAGTAGCATGGTTATCTTTCAGGAAGTCAAAAGGAGAGTCATTATCGCTTGCCGCATCTGCCAGTCCGTCAATAGAAAGCACTGTTTCATAGATTGCTTCTCGAACTTTTGCCTTTTGTCCTTCTTCTGAAGTATCAGACTCATCATCAGCATCTTCGTCTGCTTTATGCTTTAATGAATACCATTTATATCTTATTCTTAATTCGTTTCTGATAGCCCAGCGCACAGCGGTTGCAATATAAGCAGCATTATATCTCGCAAGTTGTTCTTCCGATTTATTTTTAATAAGAGCCTGAATAGCAATAATCCCGATAGATAAAAGTTCTTCATATTCAACCATATGAGACGGAATACGTCTATGCTCTACCTTCGCAACCTTTTGTACTATTTCAATATATTCTTTTAATTTATTTTTATCCTGCATAATCATGATTATTTATTCTTTTTAGGCTCTTGATTTATTCTACCCTGATTTTTATTTTTTTTCAAGTTGTAAACAAACAGTAAGATTTCTGCAACAGCTTTATATAATTCAGGCGGAATCTGCTGGTTCAAATCGACCATTTTAAAAAGTGCACGTGCAACGGGTGGATTTTCAATAACCGGAATACCGTGTTCACGCGCTATACCAATAATTTTTTTAGCAATAAGCTCTGTACCTTTTGCAATAAGCATAGGAGATTCCATTTCCTCAGCTTTATATTTCATAGCACATGCAACGTGTACAGGATTGGTTACTACAAAATCCGCATCCGGAACAGCATCCATCATGCCTCGTTGAAGCATTTGCATACGGCGCTGCCTGAGAGCGGCTTTTACATTTGGATCACCTTCTGTGTTTTTATATTCATCTTTAATTTCTTTAAAAGACATCTTCTGGTCTTTGAGAAATTTCCATTTGGTAACCCCGTAATCTGCGGCTGAAATGACAAGGAAGGCAATACAGGCTTTAAAAATAAAGTCCGTAACGAGTTTTCCGAACTCTATCATTACCGCGAAATTATTATCTATAGCAGCCAGCATAAGAATACTCTCAATATGTGCCATATACACCATATAACCGATATAGCCGAGGATAACTACCTTTAAAATATTTTTAAAAAGTTCAAACAGAGTCTTAATAGACATAATATTTTTAAAATATTTAGTCGGATTAAGTTTATCTAGCTTAGGCATTAAAGGGGCTATTGCAACCAGAGGCCCGACCTGAATAAAATCTGCAAGGATTGCAACAAGCCATGCCAGAAAAAGGATAGGCCCTATAATAAGAACGGCTGTTTTCACAGTAATCGTAAAAATATAAGTCATACCTATACGGTCAAGATGTGTATTCGGAATCTGTTCATATAAAAGAGTAAATAACTGGGCAATTTGATCCCATATAAAAGGAGCAAGTCCAAAGATGGCAACAAATAATATAAGCAAAGAAATTGCGGTTGAAAAATCTTTAGATTTAACAACCTGCCCTTCTTTTCTCGCCTGTTCCAGCTTTCTGGGGGTGGCGTCATACTGTTTATCTTCATCACCCATTGGTTAATCCTTTAATTAGCTTACCCTGCCCAAAGCACAGAGTATAACAATATTATAATGATTATGAAACAATTTTCACACCCGAAGAAGTTCCGAGTCTGGAAGCTCCTGCCTCAATCATTTTAATAGCGGCTTCCCTATCTCTAATTCCGCCGGAAGCTTTCACTTTCAAACCGTGTGGAGATACCGTATCATACATTAATTTTACATCCTCAGATTTTGCCCCCACACCGTTTTTCACAAACCCTGTAGAGGTTTTTACAAAATCGGCTTTAGCTTCAACACATAACTCGCAGGCTTTTTTTATTTCATCAACCGTGAGCAGATCTGTTTCAATAATAACTTTTAACGGTGCATTTTTTGAAGCAATTTTTACGGCCTTGATATCTTCTCTTACGTAATCATAATCTTTATCTTTTAGAGCAGAAACATTAATAACCATGTCAACTTCATCCGCACCATCAGCCACAGCACAAGAAGCCTCAAATGCTTTTACTTCGGTTTTATTGGCACCTAAAGGAAAACCTATAACCGTAACAACTTTAACATCAGTACCATCAAGTGCATTTTTTGCCATTTTTATATAAGCAGGATTGACACAAACACCGAGGAAGTTGTATTCGCGGGCTTCGGCAAAAAGCTTTTCAAAATCTTCATTTACTGCGTCCTGTTTTAATAGAGTATGTTCAATATATTTGTTTAAGTTTTCCATAATTCCTCCGGCTGTTATACAACAGCAGTAATATTATCCAAAATTTTTGAAGTTGAGTAAGATTTATTCAAAGTATAAAAATGCAATCCTGTTACTCCGTATTCAATTAAGTTACTGCACTGACTGCTTGCAAACTCAATACCGAATTTTTTAATATCATCAGGATTATTTTTATATTTTTCAAGACCCGAGATTAAAACAGGAGGAACAGAGACTTTTGCCATTGAGGTCATTCTTTCTACCTGCTTAAAACTTATAACAGGCATTACTCCCGGGATTACCGGTACATTTATACCTTTTTTATCTAACAATTCGATATATGAGAAGAATTTATCATTATCAAAAAAGAGCTGGGTAAAGATGGCTTCTCCTCCACAATCAAGTTTCCGTTTCAAATTTGTTATATCAGTTTCCAAATCAGGAGCTTCAATATGGCCTTCAGGATATCCTGCAACTGCCACGGACAAATCCGTTCTTGACTTTATAAAAGAAACAAGTTCGCTGGCAAAACGGAAATCAGTGTGGCATACTTCCAAATCCTGAGGTTCATCCCCGCGCAGGGCAAGAATATTATCAATCCCCAGAGATTCAATTTCTTTAATATGTTTTTCAATATTTTCACGACTATTGCAGATACAGGTAAAATGAGCCATAACATTCAAATCTAATTGATGTCTCAAAGCCTCAACAAGTGCCATTGAATTGTTATTTTTACCCCCTGCACCCCAGGTTAAAGATACAAGTGCCGGCTTATATTTCTTTAATAAATTTAATTCTTCATACAATGCAGGGTAGTAAGCACTACCGCCTTTGGGAGGAAAGACTTCAAATGAAATCTTAGGGAACAGGTTTTTAGAGCTGTTTTTTTCCTGATAAATTTCTCTCAATTTCATAAGGAGATTATAGCATAAAAAAATTTATGCTAAAATAGAGCCATGATAAAAATGAACGAGATACAGTTAAGATTTAACATCTTACTCGGGGATATTTTAGGGGGAATAAACGCTGCAATAATTGCACTTCCTCAGGCGCTGGCTTTCGGGGTTGCTACAGGATTTGGCGCAAGCGCAGGGGTATGGGGTGCAATAATTCTATGTCTTGTTGCCGGATTATTAGGAACGAAAGTCCCGATGATTTCAGGCATAACAGGCCCTTCGGCAATTGTAATTGCGTCAATTATGCATGCTCTAAATAAAGATATTAATTCTGTTCTAATGATTATGGTTATGGCAGGCATTATCCAGATGGTATTGTCACTGACAAAACTTACAGATATTGTAAAATATGTACCTTATCCGGTTATCTCAGGATTTATGAACGGAGTAGGCACAATTATCATTATTATGCAGTTAAACCCGCTTCTGGGCTTAAAGCCTTTTTCAAACACAATTGAAAGTATTGAGCATATACTTACATCTTTGCATACAATGAATATTCAAGCGGCACTGCTCGGACTCCTTACACTAATAATAGTATTCGGAATTCCGAAAAGATTAAACAAATACCTGCCGTCACAAATACTGGCACTGATAATCTGCACTATAATCTCAATAAAAATTGGATTGAATATACCGAAAATTTCAGAAGTATCAATTGCGTTACCTGCCTTCAGGCTTCCTGAAACAAACCTTCATGACATAATCACATATTTTCATTATGCAATAACTCTTGCGATTATACTTTCATCCGAAACACTTTTGACAGGTTTGGTTTGCAACTCGCTAACGAAAACACAAATATCACCGAGAACACTATTGGCTTCACAAGGTCTTGGCAACATTGCCTGTGCGCTCACAGGTTCTCTATCAGGTGCAGCAGCAACAATGAGAACGGTTGCCGCATTAAAAACAGGTGCTACAACGAAATTTGCGGCATTAGTATGTCCGATTGTTCTTGTAATTTTATTATTTAAATTCTCAGGATTTGTTGCTGAAATTCCTCTATGCGTTCTTGCCGGTATTCTTATAAAAATCGGATATGATATTATTGATATAAAACTGTTAAAGGTTCTTAAACTTGCATCTAAAGAAGATAAATATGTTCTCGCTGTAGTTTTTCTTTTAACGGTATTCTATAACCTTATAGTTGCCGTCGGAGCCGGGATAACTCTTGCGGCGCTATTGTATGCAAAGAAAGTCGCCGACAAGGCGAAACTTGTTCATAAAGAAGTTTATGATAAAGATATTATTAAACTTGAAAAAGAAGTGGAAAGAGATTACAAATTAAAAATACGTTTCGTACACATTGACGGACAATTCTTTTTCGGCTCGGCAACCCAGCTTATTTCACAATTCGATGAACTTTTAGGCACCAGATATTTAATTCTCAACTGTGACTTTGATGACACGCTAGACATTTCAGCTCTTTTCGCATTTGAAGATATTGTCTTAAGACTTAAGTCCCAGCACATTCATCTTGTGCTTGTACTTAAAAATGAAAATATCCATAAACAACTCTCAGAATATAAAATTACAGAAGAAATCGGAGAAGACCATATATTTTATTCGGAAATAGAAGCTATCAAGTTTGCCAAAACCGCTTTCTCAGAAAAAGCCAGAAAAAAATATCAAAGAGAACAAAAAAACGGGCATTAAGCCCGTTTTTTAAAAATTATATTTTGGAATCTCAAACGGTTCGTTATTAGCGTCTTTTTCTACAAAATCAAGGTAATATTTCATAGCCTCGTCTTTTGTATTATTGTAGAAATCTTCCGGAATAAACTTTTTATGCAATTCAGTTCTGTCTCCGGAATAATTTCCAAGAACATTCGCATACGTTTCTATCATTTCCTTATTAGACCCGCCTCCGTATGCTTTTGTCTTCGCGTCAGTACCTGACGGTCTGATTTCTATATATTTATGCGCAAATTTCAGATAGGTGCCGTCCCCGACAAATTTAATTTCAGAAAGATTATCAAAAATTAAACTCTTGAACGTATCATTCAAAACTTCTCTCACATCCTCTATGGTCATAAGGCCTTCCTTAACGCCCATAGCCATTGAAAGATAAAATAAATCATTTTTTGTACGTTTTTTTTCACCTTCAATTTTAGCGGCTTTTAGCTTTTCAATATCCGGCTCTGATTCATTATAATACGCAATATAAACTCGCGTATCATAACGGCTCATAATATCATTGTCGTCAAAAAGTTCTTTCAGACAATCAGACAAAGGCTTTTTACCGAGTTTTGCAATTAAAGCAGAAGCAACGACAATAGCTTCGGTTGCGCTTTTTTCTCTCATAGCAATCGCTTTACGGCCGGCAAGAGATTCAATTAAATCTTCGGTTCCCATAATCATACCGCCGGATTCTTCGCCTCCGAATAAAAGTCTTGGATTTTTACCGAGGTTAATTGTATTACCGAAGACATCATCAATAATAACTTCATTATGCGGAGCATTCTTCAATTGAAGCTCTACTTTTTTCATGATGTTTGCTATCTCTTTAAAACCTACCGGCACGTTTACAACCTTAACGTCGTTTTTCTTAGCCCACTCATCCCAGGATGAAGCAGAAGCCGTTGTTTTTATGATAAAACGCGGATGGTTATGCCACAAACCTTCGGCCTTCAACTGTCTGGTCCAAAAATCCATAAGCATTAAGAACGCCTGATTTGCGGTAAATACAGTCAATACCGTATCATTATCCAGTCGAACATAATCAATACCGTTTGCTTTCAAAAAGTCAATTCTGGAGGCCTTTTCTGTTTGTGTAATAGTCAGCCTGTCATGGTCTGGGTCTGTTATTAAAACCGCTGTTCCTACAGGATATGCTTTAAGTTTATTTTCATAATGCAATGTTTCAATAACAGGGAAAAACTTTTCACCGCTTAATCTTTTTGCAACGACAGTTGCGTCCACTGAATAATCATAAAAAGCATGTTCACCTTTAGGTGTTACGTCATATTTTCCGATAGAATGGAAGAACGGATCTTCTTCAATATTAAACCACTCAAATTTATCGGAAATACCGAGTTTTTTCAAAACTCTCGAAAGGGTTCTGTAAGCAGACCCGCCTACGTTTTCAATGATAATTTTACCCTTAAAATTTTTAATCAAATCAAGGTTAATTTTCTTTGCAACGCCTGATTGCAGGTATTCAACGTACAAATCAACGCCGTCATTAAGTTTTGTCATAATTTTTTCATCTATCAAAGGGTTATCAAAAGCCGCAACTTTTATTTCATAAGACCCGTCTTTCTCTACTTTGTCAAAAATTTCCTGAATTTTATCGACAAATTCAAGCGATTCTTCCGGCAAATACTGGCTGCCCTGTGAATTTAAATCCTTAGTGGCATTTTTAACTGATATACCATGACTTGATGTAATATATTCACCGCCGAGTAAATCAAGCTTAAATGCAAGAAAGGAAGCCAGCCATATAGGAATAGTTTTCTTTTCAACAGGAACAAGAGTTTTTATCCCGTTTGCCGCTTGAATTCGTGCTATGGCCTCGAGAAAAAGCTCAGAATTATAACGAACCTCACGTCCCGCTACTTTTAAAATTTCTTTACCCTGATATTTTTCTCTGGCAACAAGAGCTTTGGCCAGTGTAGCAAGAACAATTCCAACAAGATTAATAGGAAATCTTGTATCCTGAGGATACAAAATATTTTGAGGGCCTCTTATACCCGCTGTCGAAACTTTTGCCTCTTTGGCATAGTTTGCAAACCAGTCTTTCAAATTTAATCCTTCAGGATTTCTTTCTTTATCATATGGCTCAAGATGTTCTTTTTTCAGAGCAAAAGTAAACTCTCCTTTATTAGAAAAATCCATAAGGCACAATTCTTTTACATAATCAGGTGTTTTATCATATACACTTTTAAAAAGTTCGTTTTCAAGTTCTACAGTAGATGTCTTGGGCATTGTCATAGCTCACGTCTCCTTATTTTTCGTTATAATTATACAATAAAAATTTTTATTGTATAATATAGTTGAGGGATAAAGTTTATGGCTAAAAAGAAAAAAGAATATACAAAACGTTCATCTTCTCAATATAATTTATGGAGAGGAATTTTTCAAAATATAGTATGTAAATTTGGTTACATGATAAGATTTAAACTGGTGTACAGACTTGAAGTTCACGGGTTGGAAAATGTACCTAAAGATAATGAGTACATCGTATGTCCGAACCATTTATCAACACTGGATCCGCCGCTAATGGTATCTATTATGCCAAGGCACGTTGCCTTTATGGCAAAAAAAGAACTCTTTGATATTCCTTTTTTGCGCTGGTGGATTGACTGGCTTGGAGCTTTTGCCGTAAACAGAGAAAGCCTCGGCCCTTCAACGATTAAAACAGTTATGGAAATAAAAAAAAGCAAATGGGTATTCGGAATATTTCCACAGGGTACAAGAGGAATACCCGGTGAGATAAGAGGAGTTACCAAAGGATTTGCCGGGCTTGCTAAAATTACAAAATGTGCTATACTTCCCGTAGGAATTGTAGGAACAGATGAAGTTAAAAGATGGCCTTTTACCGGAAAAATTATTGTAAAAATAGGAAAACCTATTCCTTACAGCAATGATATTGACAGTGTTGTTGCTAAATGGACTGATGAAATTCAAAATTTAACAGGATTTACATATATTCAGGAAGAAAATAAAGCTGAAGATAACGAAGTTCAGCAAAATTAGGAGTTAATGATGGCTAAAAAGGAACGTAATTATAATAGAAGATATCCATACGAATACAACATTTTCAGAACGATATTTTACTATGGTTTTTTATATGGTGTTGTTGTTCCGTTTATGAAAATATTCTATAACTACGAAATTACAGGTCGAGAAAACCTTCCGACCAAAGCAAAAAGCGGGAAATTTATCTATACAGCCAATCATGTTTCAATTTTTGACCCTCCTATGGTAACAATGGCATGTAACAGACCTATTGCTTACATGGCCAAAAAAGAACTTTTTGAAAAAGGCGAAAAGCTTTCCTGGCTTGTTAAACGTCTCGGCGCATTTGCTGTTGACAGAACAAAACCTGAAATAGCAACATTTAAGACAGTTAGAGATATTCTTGCAACAAGCTGGTCTTTGGGGGTATTTCCTCAAGGCGGCACCCGTCCTTACGGAAAACTTGAAGGAATAAAGAAGGGCTTTGTTGTAATCGCAAAAAATGCAAAAGCTGATATTATTCCTGTTGCAATTGACGGTTGGGACGGATATCCTAAATTAAAACCGTTTACAAGAAGAAATGTTAAATTACATATAGGCAAACCTATATCATATAAACTGCCGGAAGATGTTATTATATATCAGTGGTGTGAACAGATTTCAAAACTTGCAAACTATGAAAATTGCGCTCCGGTACCTGAAAATATAATTCCAGAAACCGTTAACGCGTAATCTTATTAGTAGAGCAAAAATCCCCTGAGTATTCAGGGGATTTTTGCTTGTCGTTTATTTAAAGAAAGGAATTATTTAATTATGCAGCTTGTGCCGGAGCCTGAGTATTAGGAGTCATTTCAACGGTTTTAGCTTCCGGAGCTTGTGAATTTGGAGTCATCTCTGCGGTTTTTGCTGCCGGTTGATCCAATTCTTTTAATTTTTCTAAAGCTGCTTTTGCTGCTTCCTGAACACCCGGGTCTACATTATTTTGTGCAATGCTGAAAATAGTATTCAGGTCATTTTTGTAAGCAGGATTTTGGATATAGCTTAAAGCTTCTACAGCTGAAGTTCTAACCATCGGGTTAGGATTGTTTTTCAACTGTTCAACTATTGTTACAGCACCCGGTAATTCTGTTAAGGGAACAGTAGTATTAGTTAATTTTGCAACTTCATCTCCATAAAGTTTCTGAAGGATTGCTAATGTATACATCGCATAGCTTTTATTTCTTTCTGCTGCTTCATAAGGAGACGGAGTATCGGCTAATTTCTGTTCTTCAGGAGTTAAAGCCTGATTTTCATCTTTTTTCTTACGTGCAGCAAGCTGTTCAGGTGAAGGACCTGCTAAGTTTGCAGAGTCATGTTTAACAATATTAGTTAAAGCATCCATAACTTTTACATCCAGCAATTCAGTTGCTTTTTGAGGATCATCTTTTACCATATTGGCAATTTCTTCCATAGTAGCAGCCTGAACATCATAGTCAGGATTTGTTAATTTTGCAACAAATCCGTTCAAATCTACCTGCGGAGTTAAAGGAGCAGACGGAACAATTTCTACAGATTTAGCATCTTTAGGAGCTCCGGCAGGTTGAGTAACAACAGGTTCCGGAGCAGGTTGAGGAGCATTAATATTTTGTTGAATTACCTGAGGAGCCGGTTGTACAACTTGAGGTGCAGGAACTTCAGGAGCAGCAGGTGCTACAGGAGTTTGCACCGGAGCTTGTGCTACCGGAGCAGGTTGAACAGGTGCTGCTGGAGTCTGCATTTGTGCAGGCATGTAGAATGGTTGTTGAGCTGCTTGCGGGTAATCATAAAGTTGTGCTTGCGGATATGTGTAATACGGCATTGTAGGAGTTGCGTATTGAGGTTGCTGAGGAACATTTACAACAGCCTGACCAACACCCGGAGTATTAACACTAGGATTGTGAACATCAATCTTTACAGCATTGTAATTAGGTGCAGGCGTAGCAATTTGCTGCGCAGGAATTTGCATGTAAGGATTTACGTAATTTGGAATTTGCATCATCTTATTTTCTTCCTTTCAATAAATAATATTATCGTATTCCTATTCTACCTTTTAAATAACCGTCAAGAAATAAAATTGCTAAAATTAGCATTTTTTTTAATAATTCTTAACAAAAAAAGCGATGTATAAACATCGCCCTTAATAGTTGAACAGTTGAACAATTAATCACCTAGACAAATCGCCTGTCCGCCGCTACCGTCGCGGCCGTAGTAGTAGCTGTAGCCCGTGGTAGTAGGGTTGAAGTATCGGGTGTATGCGTGGTTCTTCGAGCCCTCCTCACCCGACCACAAGTAGAATCTGGGTTCTGGAAGACCTAAAGATGTTGCAGTACCTGACTCATAGGTTAAATTTATTACATCATTGTATGCACCAACGGTTGGGTTGCCCTTGTATATTGCACTTGCTATTTTTCCAAGGTCAGCCATTGTTGGCATATTCCCTACACCGCCGCACTGTTTCACCGCGCCTGCCAAATAATCATTATCATAATAGCATTCTTTTATTCCAAGCTCGCTTTTTTGGGCTTCACACTCTGCTTTTGTTAACGGTGTTGGCGTAAACGCCGCTGTAAAACATTTGCCGCCATCCAGTTCTATTGCACATGAACTGCCGAGGCCGTTCGCGTTGAATAACGCTACGTCTTCGTTTTGTTTGTTTGGTTTCTTACTTCCGTTTATCTCAAATACCGCAGCTACACAATTTGATGTTGCATTAGATACAGGCTTATTATCTTCCGTTGTCCAACCGTAGGTCTTTACTGGGTCTAA
>DVIU01000077.1 GCA_018711035.1 Candidatus Scatousia excrementigallinarum | reverse complement strand
TTTACGGTTTTTTAAAGAGTACCATTTATATCTTCGTCTGACTTCATTTCTTATCGCCCATTTAATAGCTGTGGATAAGTACGTACTGTTATAATTTTCGGGCGGATTGTTTTTAAATAAAATATATAAAGTGTGGTTTCCGATATTAATAAGTTCTGGTAATTCTACAAGGTGGGAGACCGAAAACTTCTGGTACTCGACCTTAGCAATTGTTTCGACTAAATTTTTGTATTCCCTTAGATTAACTTTTTCCTCTGCCGGCATGACTATAACATTTAATCCTATTAATAGCATTTATCCACATTAGTATATTAGCAAAAAAAAATATAGAATACCAGACAATTTACATTCTCTTAACATAAGTTATCTTATTGATATGTGTCAGCGAAAATGCAGGCAGCAGTCCGGCGGCGTTGAACCGGAGCAAAGCTGCGACACTGGATTAGTTAATTATTTATATGAGGAATTTTCTATGCATGTTTTATTCTGTACTGACGGTTCAAAGATAAGTTTTAATGCACTTCATAATTTTGCGAAATGGACAAAGGGGGCTGTTGTTGACGTTATTTGTGTAATTGATTGGACATTTCTACCTGATGAAGTAAGTGTCGAGACCGAGGGGTTTGCAAATTCTTGTGCAAATGTAGCTGATACTATTCTTTCTTTTGCACAAAAAGAAATCGAAAAAACAAGCCTTATTTTCGGGCAGGGAATAAAACGCTGCGGGGAGGCGGTTGATAGTATTCTTGAACAGATTGACCGTGAAAAATATGATATTGTTCTTATGGGATCTCATGGTAAGAAAGGGATTCAACGCTGGCTCGGGTCAGTATCAAGGGATGTTGTTAATAATATAAGTGTTTCTTCATACATATCAAAATACGAGAATAAGGCGAGGAAGATTCTTTTTGCAACTGACGGAACTGATAATTCTAATCTTGCTGTCCGTGATGCTATTAAGTATCTCAATCTTAACGAAAAAGAAATATACGTATGTGTTGTTAATGAAAATCCAAGCCTGCTGTTTCTTGAAGGGACACTGGACTCTCACTGGCTTCTTGAAATCGAAGAACAACAGCTTAAAAATGCTGATAGAATAATCAGGGATGTGAGGAGTAAACTTGAAGAATACAGCCTTCCTATTAAAAAAGATGCTATTGTAATGGGAATTCCCGCAGAAAAAATTATTGATTTTGCACGTGATGAACAGATTGATCTCGTTGTTATGGGAACGCGTCAAAAATCAAAAATCAGAGGTTCCGTGAGTAAACGCGTGCTTGAAATCACTGCTGCGGATGTTTTTATCGTAAAGTAAATTAATAGCTCACTTTATAAGGATAATCGTCCGGGATTTTCCAGCCGTTCATCTGAATTACAGCGGTGCAGTATTGTCCCTGTGTTTTGCATAGGGATTTTATTGTATTTTCATTGCCTCCTGTATTGTACTGATAGCTTTCAAATCCTTTTTTGCCATTAGCTGCAGTTGTGGTTGGACTAAATATAAATGCAAAGGCACATCTCCCGCGGCTTTTTGCATCAGTGCCGTATAATTTTAAACATTTTTCCGGATTAGTTGTATAAAACATCCAATCTCTCATTCCCTTAGTTGTATTATTATCTCCGATTCCGCGTCCATACATTTTTAGAGCTGTGCCGTCAGCAAAATAAAAGGTGGGGATGCCTTTGTTATCATAGTCTGTTTGAATAACCTTCATATGTGCCCCTATATACTTATTAAACCACTTTTCGGCAGTTGAGGAGCCGTTGACAGGCTTACCGTCTTTATCGGTTTCAACACTATTTGCATCGGTATACCAGTAATCTCTGTCGCCATATTCACTTTCGGAAAGTAAAATTGCCTGATTAATCTGTGAGTAGAATTTTTTTAATTTAGTTTCTACAGTAGTTTTTGTGTGGTTTTGAATAAGCCCTGGAAGGGTTAACGCTGCTACAACCCCGATAATACCAAGTGTAATCAATGTCTCAGCAAGAGTAAATGCGCTGAAAGGAGCTAGCGGCTTATGATTGCCCCCCCCCCCTTCTGAGTTTTGAAGCTATAATTGTATTTTGCATAGTATCCTCCTTATTTTATATTTTTATTATGTACGTATTTTTCATTTTGTCAAGGGGGATTATGTTACATTCTTGAAAAATAGCAGTGATTTTTATATAATCAATCTATGTTTAAATATTACGGAAAATATGCGCCTTATTTATTTTTACTTCCGGCAGGAATTGTTTTGCTGATTTTCTTTTTTATCCCGTTTTTTCAGACAATAGTGCTGAGCTTTCAGGATTACACTGCCAGTATTTATCATCCGTCGTGGGTTGGAGTGCAAAATTATATAAAACTTTTTCATAATCCTATTTTTTATAAGGTATTGTGGAATACTTTTATCTATCTCTTTGTTGCAGTACCTGTACTGGCAATTTTTCCGCTATTTGTGGCTATTCTGATAAATCAAAAAATACGCGGCGTAACTTTATATAAAATTTTGATTTATCTGCCTGTTATTGTTTCTATAGTGGTAGCGGCAATTGCATTTAAGTGGCTTTATGCAGATCAGGGGATTTTAAACTACATTGTTACTGCTATGGGATTTGAATCCATTGGCTGGCTTACAGATCCAAAGTGGGCCTTGTATTCTGTAATCTGGGTTACAATCTGGAAGGGTATTGGATATTATATGATAATTTACCTTGCAGCCCTGATGAGTGTACCAAAAGAGTTATATGAGGCCTGTGATATTGACGGTGCTGATTTCCTGACAAAGCATCTGACAGTTACGATCCCGCATATTATGCCTACTATTGCCCTGGTTACGACTATAAGCGCGATTTCTGCAATGAAAGTGTTTGCGGAAATTTATGTTATGACAAAGGGAGGCCCGCTTAATTCGAGCAAGACAATCGTTTATTATATTTATGAAAGGGCTTTTGAAAATCTCGATTTAGGGTACGCATCTGCTATGGCGGTTGTGCTTTTGATTATTGTTATGGGATTTTCATTTATTAATATTTTCTGTTTTGAAAGGAATAAGTATCAGTTATGAAGAAGTTTTTAGAAAAATTTTCTATACATTTTGTGCTTATTATGGTGTCGTTACTGTCAATTTTTCCTTTTATATGGCTTATATCGACATCTTTGAAGGGGCCGGACGAAAATATTTTTGCATATCCTCCTGCAATTATACCATCTGATTTTACCTGGGCAAACTATACGGGAGTCTGGGATAAGGTTGATTTTATAGGATATTTTTTTAACAGTATGATTGTGGCGGGAGGTACGGTGTTGTTAAACCTCATTCTTTCTGCAATGGCCGGCTATCCTCTGGCGCGTATGGAATTTAGAGGAAAGAAAATTGCATTCTTTTCAATTCTTGCAACTATTATGATTCCATTTCAAGCGATTATGCTTCCTGTTTATCTTATTACACTTAAGCTTCATCTGGTTGACAGTGTGAGTAATTTTGCAGGATTTGTAGGGCTGATAATGCCGTTTGCCGTGAGCGCATTTGGCATTTTTCTTATGAGGCAGGCATTTCTTGGAATTCCAAGGGAAATGGAGGAGGCTGCAATTGTTGACGGATGTTCGGTATGGCAGTTGTTTACAAAAGTGCTTATTCCGATGGTAAAGCCATCATTGGCAGTCCTTGCTATATTTACATTTATAGGTTCCTGGGGGGAATTTTTATGGCCTAGTATTGTGCTTACAAAAGAATCAATGTACACTCTGCCTGTCGGGGTTAATAATTTGCAGGGAATGTTCAGCTCAAACTGGAGGTTTATTGCAGCCGGTTCAATTCTTTCCACTATTCCTATTTTAATATTTTTCCTCGCAATGCAGAGATATTTTATTTCCGGTGAAAACGAAGGTGCTGTTAAAGGTTAATCTTCATCTTCATCATCCAGAAATACTGCTCTTGCCGTACATGTTTGGAAATTTTTGAGCATAGCTCTATCCAAATCCTCAGAAGCGACAAGTTTGCCGTTAACATAAGTCATACCTTCATTTCTTGCATCCATTTCGGCATTAAACTTTTCCATTAACCACTGCGAGCCGTCTTCCTCCAGAAGCACCATCTTCGTAACATCATTCATTACGTCAAATACATATCTCTGGCGGTTGGAGGTTCCGTCTTTTGAAGCTATCAGTGTATTTGCTTTTTCCATTTCATTATAAGCTTCTTTATATTTTTTCAAATGTCTCAGGAGGACAGCAAGATTATAGTGTGCTTCATAATTCATTGGGGCAAGTTCTATTGCTTCACAATAAGTTAAACCTGCACTGTTATAATCTCCGTTTAACTGGTATGCCAGTGCAAGGTTATATCTGGCGTCATAATCTTTTTTCAATATTTTTACGGCTTCTTCATAAGCTTTAATTGCTTCTCTAAGATAATATTGCTGATAGTTATAGTCATTTTCCGAGTAAATTGATTTTTGTCTGTATGCTACACCCATATTATAGTATGCAAGTCCCATATTTGTTTTGTAGCTTCTGAGATTGCTGAACACAAAAGGAATGTATACAAGCTTTCTTCTGATACCGAGAATTTCTTTATACTGGTGTATGGCGCCGTCGAAATCACCTAATTTTTCAGCAGAAACTATACCGTAATTCATTCTTGCCATAACATAATTAGGATTGTATTTAATTGCGTTTTCGTAGGCATCTACAGCGGAGTAATAGTCTTCAAATGCTACGTAAATATTACCTAAATTAAGCCAGGCTCCGTAATGTTCCGGATACAGACTTAAGCCGTATAAATAATAATCAATAGCTTTTTGAAATTTTACTTTTCTGAGAGCTTTGTCTCCTTTTGATACAAAGTACATCCCGCGCACTTTGTTAACCTGTTTCTTATACCAGTCAGGATAAATAAAAATTGATGCGATAAATGCAACAATAAGAACAAATGACATAAACTTTCTTAATCTGATTTTTAACACAAAATACTCTCCACGCTTACATTTTACATTGATTACCTTCTGCGGGCAAATATGTATAGGAATATTAAATGTAACAATTCCGTAACAATTATTGCATAAACTGAGCAATTTGAAAAGGGCAAATGTTTTTATATAAGTAAGGTAGGTTAAACTCAATTTGGAGGTTAGGAAATGGCAGGCGAATACGTCAGTGGAATTGCACCGTATAATTTCGGAATGATGCCGTTTTATAATAATTACGCAAATGCGGCAGCACTGGATTCTCTATATAATTATTCCGGAATGTCAGTTCCTGGAATGTTTTCAATGGACGGAAGCTTATTTTCCGGTAATATTGGCGGTTCATATATGCCTTACTGGGGCGGAATGAACTATGAACAATATTATAAAAATATGGAGCAATGTCAGGATTTTATGTACGATAGTCAATTGCGCCGCAACCAAAAAGCCCGTCAGGTAGATTTTCTATCAAATTCTCCTATGGAAGGCGTACAGCGGAGTGCAGAGATTTTGCATGAAAAGATTATGCAGAATGAGCAACAGCAAATTATCCCGGCTTTGAATAAGTTTTTGGAAAGCATAAAGGCTGCATCTGCTTCAAATACAAATGTTTCAACAGAACAGCTTATAGCAAGAGCTGATAATTTCTACAAACAGATGTATAAAACGTCTTTGACAGAAGATATCAGAAAATACGGAAACAGTTCATTCTTACAAGGTTTATATCAAACTCTTTCATTCGGGTTTGCAGATAGAGTGACTGCGGAAGAAAACATATCGAAAATTAACAATCAGCCGGTAAGCAGATGGGAATCTGCCAAAAAGGTTACTGGTAATGCTGTTGGCGGTGCAACTATAGGTGCGGCTTCACTTTACGGTCTTGCTTCAATTCCGGCTATGGCTAAAGTCTTAAAGAGCAAACCCGGCTTATTAGGTGCGGTCGGAGCTGTTGTTGGTGCAATTGCAGGTATGGCAATGAGTGCATTCGGCAGTTCTCCTGCTGTAGGAAGTAATGAAAAATCGTAAGAATATTTCTTAAATAGTGTGTAATTGTGTGTAGGAGGTTGATTTTTCAACCTCTTTTTTTTCTTCAAAAAGAATACCTGCTCCAAGGAGTAGAAGCAGGTACTAACCAGTAAAAGAGACATCTCTAACATTATTATTCACCTTTTTTAAAAGTCAAATCTTTTTCAAAAGTTTTTGAAAAAAATTTTTTTTAGTGTACAATTCTCTTATGAAGAGATTTGTGTATTTATTGGCATTCTTGATTGCAGCGGGCAATATTGTTTTCGCAGAAGAATCTTTGATAAATGATCAAGCTAATCTTTTGTATGCGGAAAATCGTATTGAAGAAGCTTTCAACTTGCTTTTGACAATTCCGCCGGAGACGAGAACTCCTATGAATTGGCTTTTGCTGGGCAATATACTTCAGGATAAAGGCAGAGATGATGATGCTGATTTTATGTTTTCTCAGGCTGCCGTTGATGATACTAAATTCTATAAAGCTATGTATAATCTCGGGAATCTCTACCTTGAGCAGGATAAACCTAATCTTGCAATTGAACAGTATAAAAAAGTTCTTAAACTAAAGCCTGAATTTTCTTATGCTTATTATAATATGGGCTGTGCATATTTAAAACTTGGCAAATTAAAAGATGCGCGCAGAAATTTTTTGTATGCAATTGATTATAACCCTACAGTAGCGGATTTTCATTATAATCTGGCTTATACATATAAAAAATTAAATAAGCCTAAAGACGCACAAATTTATCTGGATTATTATAATAAAATTATTCAAAACGGGAATTAAAAGAGGTCATCATGCAATACAAGGGAATCATATTTGATTTTAACGGAACGTTATTCTGGGATTCAGAAAAGCATCTTGAGGCTTGGCGAGAGTTTTCCAAAAGAGTCAGACCTTATGCTTTTACAGATGACGAAATGAGAGAATACATGTTCGGCAGGACAAATGAAGATATTCTTGCTTATCTGATAGGTAGGCGGCCCGAACCTGAACTTGTGGAAAAATTAGGCAGTGAGAAAGAAGCTGTTTACAGGCAAATGTGTAAGGATGATGAGGCCAATACCCGTCTTGCGCCGTATGCTGTGGAATTTTTGGATTATCTGAAAGAAAATAATATTCTGCGAACAATCGCAACGATGTCTAATAAAGCTAATGTTGATTTCTATATTGAGCAATTTAATCTCGCCAACTGGTTTGATATTGATAAAATTGTATATGACGATAAGACTATTAAAGGTAAGCCGGCGCCTGATATCTATGAAATTGCCGCAGCAAAACTAAACCTTAAACCCCAGGATTGTATAGTGGTTGAAGATGCTTTATCGGGAATTGAAGCTGCACGTGCGGCAAATATCGGAAAAATCGTTGCAATTGCTTCAATGGATCCTGTTGATTTATATACAGGTATTCCTGCTGTAACTGAAGTGATAACAGATTTTTCAGATTTTGAAAAAATTATGGATAAATCACCTGTTCCAGTCTAGCATTCTGTTAGGATATCATAGGCAGTATCAGCAGTGACGGCTCCTTTTTCTCCAAAAGCAACATTTCGTTGCTCAAATCTGGCTCTGATTTTTTCTGCTGCTTCTTGTGAATCAATTTCATAATCACTGAGTTTTGTTTTCATTCCGATTGAGTTAAAGAATTCTTCAATACGTTCAATGGCAATGTCTGCTGCTTTTAAATCAACAGGTTCGTTTATTCCGAAAACCTCTCTTGCAAGTTTAGCCAGTTTTCTTGATTTTGAAACTTTTTGATTCTTTAAAAGTCTTGGAAGAACTATAGCCAGACTCTGCCCGTGATCAATACCGTAAAATGCCGTTAGTTCATGTCCAATCATGTGTGTTGCCCAGTCCTGAACGGCACCAAGGCTTATCCAGTAATTAAGCCCGCAGGTTGCACACCAGAATATATTTGCCCGTGCATCATAATCCGCAGGGTTTGAAAGAACTTTCGGTGCTTCGTCTATCAATGTTTTTAAAATTGTAAGTGCCCAACCGTCCTGTAGAGGTGTATTAACGTCATAAGTTGAATATTGTTCCATAACATGAACAAAAGTATCAACTATGCCGTTAATTGTTTGCCGTACAGGCAGACTAAAAGTTACTTCAGGGTCTATAATTGAGAATTGCGGATATACCAGATTATTATGGAATGGTAATTTTTCCCCTGTAGAAAGTCTTGATATAACACCTCCGTTATTCATTTCGGAACCGGTTGCCGGAAGTGTAATAACATCTCCAAGAGGTATTGCATCATTTATCTGTTCTTCTCTAATCATAATTGCGTCATATGCATCATTACCGTTATATTTTGAGGCTATAGAAATGAATTTAGTTGCGTCAAGTGTTGAGCCTCCGCCTACAGAAAGCAAAAAATCAACACCTTCATTCTTTATTATTTCTACTGCTTTCATACAAGTTTCGTATTTAGGATTAGGCTCAATTCCTCCGAATTCAAGTAGATTATAGCCTTCAAGCGCCTGTTTTACCTGATTATATACTCCGTTTTTCATAATAGAACCGCCGCCGTATATCATTAAAACTTTTTTGTTTTTATCAATTAAATCATTCAGTTTTGCTATACTTCCTTTGCCGAAAACAACATGTGTAGGACAACAATATTCAAAATTATTCATCTCAAACTCCTTTCTTTAAAAGATAAAAAAATTATACATCAAAAATGTACGAAAATTACTTTTTTTAATAAATTTGAATCCGTTTTTTGATTAGCTTATAATTGTATTATGGAAATAAAAGAGCGTAACAAAGGTAAATGTATTGTTGAATTTCCGTCTGATTATACTGTAGTTGATATTGAAACTACCGGACTTTCACCGGGAAAGTGCGAAATTATTGAAATATCTGCATTAAAAGTTCGAAATGATAAAATTATAAAGTCTTTTTCAAGTCTGGTTAGGCCTTCTAAAAAAATAGATTCATTTATTATGAATCTTACCGGTATAACTAATGATATGGTTGCGGCTGCACCTAAAATTAAAACTGTTCTTCCTGATTTTATGGAGTTTGTTGAAAATGATTTTATTCTGGGACATAATGTTAACTTTGATATAAATTTTATTTATGATAATTTAAAAAAATATTATAAAAAAGACTTTAAAAATGATTTTGTTGATACAATGCGCCTTTCGCGAATTCATTGTAATCTTAAAAAACACAATTTAAAAACTCTGGCAAAATATTATAATATATCACTTCAGGGACATCACCGAGCTCTGGTTGATTGTGAAATTACTTATAACGTATACATGAATATTAAAAAAGAAGTGGCTGCAAAAGGAGAAAAATGTACTATAAAACAAATTACGACATCCCAATTGGAAATGTTACATTAGCCTCAGACGGCAGTAATCTTACAGGTCTTTGGCTGGAAGGACAAAAATATTTTGGCGGAACAATCAAAGATGAATTGGTAGAGAATAGTAACCTCAAAATATTTGATGACACAAAGGTTTGGCTCGAGGACTATTTTTCCGGTAAAAGGCCTGATATATCAAAACTTTCTTTAGCTCCGCAGGGTAATGATTTTCGCTGTGCAGTGTGGAAGATTTTATGTGAAATTCCTTACGGAGAGGTGATTACCTATGGCCAAATAGCTGCAATGATTGCAAAACAAACCGGTAAAGCAAGAATGTCCGCACAGGCAATTGGAGGAGCTGTCGGGCATAACCCTATATCTATTATTATACCGTGTCATAGAGTTATCGGCACTAACGGCAGCTTGACCGGTTATGCAGGTGGAATAGACATTAAAGTTAAGCTCCTTAACCACGAAAATGTTGATATGTCAAAATTATTTATTCCGCATGTAACCCAATAAACTAATGTGGCAGCTAAATTTCCTAGAATCCGTTTTATGCCTATGTAAAAGAACACATGGTTTGATTATTTGTTACATATGGTTTGATTATTTTGGGCAACTTAAAGACTAAAGCTTTTTCAATTTTCTTTGCCATTCTTATATTAAATTTAAGATTTAGCTTTGTAGGTCGGTTTTACTAAACCGACAAAAATTACTGTCAGGCAAGCAAAAGAGTAATTTGACCGGTAGATATGTCAAATGGTTTGATTACTTCCTCCCAGTCAAAAGCACTCCAAATACCACTTCTCTCAAATAATCACACCATCTGCCCTACTGTAATTTAACATAAAAAATAAGATGCAATTAACTATTGGATGGAGATTGCAGATATTTATAGTATAATTAGTCTATGGATAGTATCGTTCCACAACACATAAATCAAGAAACCTTAAAATCATATTATTTATATTTTGATGAAAACGGAAATAAATCTTCAGAACTTCTTGATATTCTTATGGATTCGTTGTTAGAATTTGTGTTTGGAATTAAATACAGGAATATTCAAAATCCTAAAGAACATCAAAAATTTTTCAATGCATGCGAAAAATTATATAAGGATCCTAAGGCTAGAAATCCAAAAAGAGAAGGAGATTTAGGAGAGATTATACTACATACATTATTAAGAAAGTATGTAGGAACAATTCCTTTTGCTGGTCGTTTTTACTTTGCAGTAGATAAAAATACAAGTCCGAAAAGCTTTGACATTGTACATGTTTTACCTGACGAGTCTAAAAATATACTTGTATTAGGTGAAAGCAAAATGTATGCTGATGCGAAAGGTGGCATTGATGCATTAGCAGATGATATAAAAAAACACTTCAATGCAGATTATGTAAGAAAACAATTTGTTAAAATATCAGAAGCAGTATCAAGTGATAATTTAGTAGATCAAGAAACTATAGTAAAACCCATGAGACGAACAATTGATGAATGGGAATATAAACTTAGAACAGAAAAGACATTAGAGAATGTTATTGATGCACTTTATATTCCATTGCTGTGTACTTATAACTATGATAAATACAGCAAATACACGAACATTTCTGACCAGTTTATACAAGAATATGAAACTCATATAGGAGAATTATATAGTTATTTTGATAATAAAAATATAATAAGACCAGCGTGTTTAAATATTTTACTAATGCTTTTTCCTATTCCCTCCAAAGATATTTTAATTGAAGAATATTATAAACGAATTAATGAGGTTGTAGAGTAAAATGTTAGAAGAAGATTACAACAATATTATAAGTCAGATTAAGAATAAATCTTTTACTTGGTCAGATTATTTTTCTTTAGCAAAGGACATTAATATTATTTTGGATACTGAAGATTCTTTTGACAAACAACTTGCAAGGAATATAGTAATTTATATCATTGATAATTGGATTAGCGTTCCTCAGGAATTACGAAAATTATATACCGATATTATAACAAAATGTGGATTTTATCCATATCTAGAAAAAGAACAAGATTTTTTTTATCTTGATAATTTAAGAGGAGAAATTTCAAAAGAATTTCATAAAGCTAATTATTTAAAAGGAAATATATATTTTCATTCTGCTCAACAAGAGGTGTGTGATTTATTATTAAATACCGAATCAAATCTTGTAATTAGTGCTCCTACTAGTTTTGGAAAAAGTTTGTTAATAGAAGAATTAGTTGCGAGTAATAAATATAACAATATTGTTGTAATTCAACCAACATTGGCATTGTTAAATGAAACAAGAAATAATTTAAGAAAATACGAAGACAAATATAAAATTATTGTTAGGGTGGCAGATAAGCCAGTAAAGGATAAAGGCAATTTGTTTTTATTAACCGCCGAAAGGGTTATGGAATATAAAGATATGCCTAAAATTGACATGTTTATACTTGACGAATTCTACAAAATTAGTCAAAAAAGGGATGATGAAAGGTATGAAGTTTTAAACAATGCGTGTAATAAAATGCTAAATGAACATAAATCTAGATTTTATTTTTTGGGGCCACATATCGATAAGATATCTCAAGAATTTATAGATAAATACAATGTAATATTTAAAAAATACGATTATACGTTAGTTGTTAATGAAGAAAATGAAATTAAAAAAGGGGAAACATACTATAATGATAACAGAGTCGAGATAAAAGAAAAACGTTTATTCGAAGAACTTGTGAGATATAATGAGCAAACAATTATATATTGTTCTTCTCCACAAAAATCTACTGAAACAGCCATAAATTTTGCAAAGTACCTAGAAAGTTTAGATTCTCGCAACTTAAATGCTGAGCGTGATGTTCCTCTTATTCAGTGGATAAATGATCATGTTTCATATAAATGGGAAATATCTTCATGTTTGCGACATAGAATCGGGGTTCATAATGGAGTTTTTCCAAAACATGTAAACGCATCAATAATTGATTATTTTAACGATGGTAAATTATTATATCTATTCTGTACGTCAACTATAATTGAAGGTGTTAACACAACTGCTAAAAATGTAATCTTATACAATAATTGGAGGGGACCTAAACATAAAAAAATAGATTACTTTGATTATAAAAATATTAAAGGACGTTCTGGTAGAATGTTTAAACATTATGTCGGGAATTTGTATTCTTTCTATCAAAAATTTGAAGAAGAAGCAATAGAAATTGACATTCCTTTTGTAGATCAAGAAAAACCATTAAGTAAGGAAATATTGGCTAATACGCCAGAAGAGGATATTAAGGACAAAAGTTCTCAGGAATATCAAGAACTACTATCAATACCAAAAGAAGAGCTTAATTTATTTAAGAAAAATGGTCTTAGTATAGATGGACAAAAGAAAATTTTAGAATACTTAAAAACAAATATTAATCGTGACTATCATTTAATTAAATGGAACTATTATCCAAATTATGAACAAGCATTATATATTTTGGATTTATGTTTTAAGAATCTTATGAAACCTACTGAAACAGGTGGCGGTATTACATCTAAAAAACTTGCACAACTCATTAAAATTTGTAATAGACTAAAAAATTTATATGCAGTCGTTAAAAATGAAGTTAAATATTTGCATGAACAGCATGGCAAGGATTATAATTCTGCATTGACATCTGGTTTTCAAATACAAAGACACTGGTTCGATTACAAACTTCCAAAATGGTTTGGATGTTTTAATGAATTACAAAAATATGTATGTAATTTATATAATCTTACTTCAGGTGACTATTCATTATTTTTAGCTATGCTTGAAAATGATTATATGTCACCAAGAGCAAGTTTGCTAATGGAATTTGATTTACCCAAAACCGCAATCAGAAAAATAGATAATTATATACCAGAATATATAAATGATGATGAATTTATTCCATATATAAGACAAAACTATCAAGATATAGTAAGAAATGCACTATTATCAAATTACGAATATGAACGCCTAAAGAAAGAAATTTTGTAATTCTTTTATTAACACAAACCTTCACATTCAAAGATTTGTTTGCTTGTTTGTACTATAATTAACCCATGCAAAAGTTTTATGAAAAAGGCGATATAACCTTATTTCAAGGTGATTGTATTGAAATTTTGAATATAGCAACCCCTGAATCTGTCGATATGATTTTTGCAGATCCACCATATATGCTTTCTAATGGTGGAATAACCTGTCAATCCGGCAAAGTTGTTTCTGTTAACAAGGGGAAGTGGGACGAAAGCAAAGGTTTAGATGAAGATTTTGAATTCCATCAAAAATGGATCAATGCTTGTAAAAGAGTGTTAAAACCTAACGGTACAATTTGGATATCAGGGACTTATCATTCAATCTATGCTTGTGGTTTTGCTTTACAGAAAGCAGGTTTTAAAATTCTGAATGACATCTGTTGGTTTAAACCTAATGCCTCGCCAAATATGAGTTGTAGATATTTTACGGCAAGTCATGAGACTTTATTATGGGCAAGGAAAGACCCAAAAGGCAAGCATACCTTTAATTATGAAGCAATGAAAAATGGTGATTGGAGCGATGATGACCTTAAAAAGCCAAATAAACAAATGCGTTCGGTTTGGCAAATAGATACTCCCAAACCTTCAGAAAAAGAATTCGGCAAGCACCCGACCCAGAAACCTTTAGAATTGTTAAGACGCATAATCCTTGCGTCAACGAACAAAGGCGATTTAATACTCGATCCATTCACAGGAAGCTCAACTACTGGTATAATAGCATTAGAGTTAGGCAGGAAATTTATTGGAATAGACTTAGAAAAAGAGTATTTAGACCTTTCTGTTAAAAGGTTTGAACAAGCATTTTCAAAGAAAGATAGAGCATGGCAGTAGTTTTAGAACAATTGAAAAATGAGACATATCCGATTGTTAAATGGGTTGGTGGCAAGCGTCAGCTTATGTTTGAATTAATTAAAAACATGCCAAAATCTTATAACCGCTATTTTGAACCTTTCATTGGCGGCGGAGCATTGTTTTTTGAACTCCAACCCGAAAATGCTTATATTTCTGATATGAATGAAGAGTTGATTAATCTTTATTCAGTTGTTCGCGATAACGTTTATGAACTTATTGAAGACTTGGGCAAACATGAAGTTTCAAAAGAATATTTTTTAGAAATTCGTAATATTGATAGATCTGAAAAATATGCAGGATTGTCAAGTATTGAGAGAGCAAGCCGGTTTATTTATTTGAATAGAACCTGTTTTAACGGTATGTATAGAGTGAACTCTCAAGGGCAATTCAATGTTCCATTTGGACATTACAAAAATCCTCGTATCATTGATGAAAGCAACCTTTTGAATTGCTCGAAACTTTTAAACAAGACAGAAATTAAGTGTGCAGATTTTTCAGAAATCTTAACTAAAGTTCAAAAGGATGACTTTGTTTATTTTGACCCACCTTATGTTCCTTTGAACGAAACTTCAAGTTTCACTTCTTACACAAAAGATGGATTTGACATTGATATGCAGTTTAAGTTAAGAGACGTTTGCGATGAATTGGATTCAATGGGTGTTAAATTTATGCTTTCAAATTCGGATACAAAATTAGTAAACGAATTATATGCAAATTATGAAATAAAAAAGGTTTTCGCTTCACGCCAAATCAATGCAAATGCAGATGGCAGAGGCAAAATTACAGAAGTTTTAGTGAGGAATTATTAAGGTTTGGGAATTCCTGACATGAACATTGCTCTTCCTGAATAATTCCAATATCTGATATCTTGTTCTATAAAAAACCATTTGGAAACTTTTAATATTAAATCGACAGAATAGCCAGTATTAAATCTCAAGCTAGTTTCTTGTATTTCTTTGCAGTTATAAACATCTTCAATGAGTTTATATAATTTTGCATATTTTTCGGGTGATTCAGCCTTTTTCCCTTGTAAATCACTAAAAATATTATCATGTGATGGATTGTGTTTAATGCGATTTGTCATAGAGAAATTTATATTTTCGACATTTATTAAAAAATCAAAACCATTATGGAGGTTGGCAGGTCGCTCTAAATAAATTCTATTGCCATCACTTAAAGTTTCTACATAATATAAATACTTAGATTGAAAGCCTCCTTTACCTTGACCAGGCATTTCCTCAAAAAATTTTTTCACAACCCTTTGTCTTACTTCATTCCGATTTCCAACATTTGAAAATGTAAAACTTATTTCCGTTGGAACCACTTTTGATTTTGTTTTTGCCATACTTCTAACCATTTCTAATATATTTTATAAATTGCATGCTCATGCTATCATAAAAATATACAGGAGAATATGTATGAAAAGAGATTTCAAGGAATGGTTATCTACATTTAGACCTTGCATTGCGGATTATTGCTACTACGTAGATTTTGATAAGGTGAATAAAAATGTTGATGATATTAAA
>DVIU01000076.1 GCA_018711035.1 Candidatus Scatousia excrementigallinarum | reverse complement strand
TGTATTTTATAATAAAAGACACTGTAATGTAAATATTTCTTAAAATAATATATACTATTAGCAAAAAAATTTACTTTCTTACTTTAATATTGTATAATAAAAGTGAAAGTGTAGGTGTAGAATATGCAAGTTAATGCGATTTCATCTTATAATAAAGGTTTTACAGGAGTTAACGACAAAATTGACGAAGCGATTGTTCAGGATGACAATGTAATTCGTAAATATGCATACTACCAAACCCTGCATAACGTAAAAGATAAAAAGCATAAGAAAATTGCTAATGCATTGTGGTATTCAATTCCTATAGCAGCAGGCCTTTCTACGGCTGCACTTACAAAGGGAAAAGTTATACTTTTCGGTAAAGACATCGGCGGGAGAGCTGCAAAACTTGCGGCTGGACTATTTGCAGGAGCATTACCTTGGGCTATTACATTAGGTACTGCTGACGCCGTAGTCGGTGCAAATAATTTAGCTCTCAAAAAATCTGAAAAAGTGAGAGAACTTGAAAGCAAACATTCAATCCTAACATTCATGGGTGTTATTGCTGCCGGTACAGCAGCATTAATAGGGGTACCGAAACTTGCTGCTAAATTATTAAATAAAATAGGCCCTAAAACATTTGCAAAATTAGGAAACGGTGCTGAAAAATTTGCGAAAATTATTAATAAACCAAAGACCCCGAAATTTATTCAAAAACCAATTCAAAGTATTTCTAAAAATGCACCTTCATTAATTAAAGACGGAGCTGAATTACTCTTATCTGCGGCACCTACTGCATTATTATTCACAGCATTTTTCCATTCACTTAACCACAATATTGATAAAAAACGTGAATTTAATAAAAATTACTCAATGCTTAAAGAAACACAGTTAAATCTTGCAAAAGCACGAATGAATGAACTAAAACTGGAAAATGACTTCCTGAAACAATCTTCGGAAAATAAAGAAAATATTGAAATTCTTAATGATAACCTAAAAGATATGCCTGAAGAAGTTATTGAAAAAATTGAACAGAAAAGGGCTGAAAGAGCAAATGAAGAAATTCAGGAAAAAGTAGATGAAATTGCAGAAGAAAGCAAAGATTCACCTAAAGCGGAAGTTGAAGAAGAAAAAGAAGCATAATAATTATGAGACTTAATACACACAAAAAGGTTGACAGATGTCAATCTTTTTTGTTAACAATTTGAAACATTACAGGCAATTATCTGCTCCAAAAAACGTTTATATAAATAAGGTTATGTGTTAAATATTCAGGTAGGATTGTAATGGACAATTTATATAATGACGCGGACAAGATTCCGGCGCCGGTTAATAGTGATTTGGCTGGCTCAGAACGCCCAGAACGGACAACGGATAATATAACTCCTCCGCCCGACGTTGGAGACATAATAAAACCTCCGGAACCGCATGTTCCTAAAATACCTCCGGCAGCATCACAGGGCTGGTACAAACAGCTAACCGATGAAAACACAAACGGGATATCCAAAGTAGGAACACCGCTCGGAAATGCAGCAATTTATGCAATGGTAGCTCATAACCCGCTGCAAAGACCGGAAGAAATTAAAAAGCCTCAGGCAAGACCTCAACCTGTGTATAATCAACCGCCGGTTACAAATCCAATGCCGCAGCGAACGCGAATGTTTAATTACAATCCATACCAGATGCGCTCGGCTGGAATGTACTAAAAAACGGAGACCTTTTGAGTCTCCGTTTTTGTTTTTATGAAATAAAAAGATTATTTCATCAATTCACCGACTGCTTTGTAAACAGCCATACGTTTTGCTGCATCTTCTTCAGCTTGAGCGTATAAAGCATCTGCATGTTCAGGATTTGTTTTAAGCAGAGATTTATAACGGCCTTCGCTTCTTATGAAGTCCTGATAGCTTCCTTTAGGGTCTTTAGCATCCCATGTGAATGGAGCTTCAGGGTTTGCAGGGTTGTATCTGTAAAGCGGGAAGTAACCGGCTTCAACAGCACGTTTTTGTTCTGTTTGAGTTTTGCTCATATCGATACCGTGAGCGATACAAGGTGCATAAGCAAAGATGATAGAAGGGCCGTCATAAGCTTCAGCTTCCTGGAATGCTTTAAGAGTTTGAGCTCTGTCAGCACCGAGAGCAACTGATGCAACATATACATATCCGTATGACATGCTCATCAAGCCCATGTTTTTCTTGTATGTTGGTTTACCGCCGGTAGCAAACTTCGCAACAGCACCGGTAGGTGTTGATTTAGAAGCCTGACCGCCTGTGTTAGAGTAAACTTCGGTATCAAGAACAAGTATATTAACGTTTTTGTTCTGAGCTAATACGTGGTCAATACCGCCGTATCCGATATCGTTTGCCCAACCGTCACCACCGATAATCCATACAGATTTATCAGTGAAGTAGTCTTGAAGTTCTCTTACTTTAGCCAAATCAGGACATTCAACATCTGCATATTTAGCAAGAACTTTCTTAGCATTTTCCTGAGCAGCAATTGCTTCATCAGTTTTTGAATTATCCCAGTGGGACATAGCACCTTCAAGAGCTTCTTTTAAGTCAGCCGGAGTTTTTTCATTGGCAAGAACTTTATCAACATAAGTATGTAAAGTATCTCTGTTTTGATCTACTGCCAATCTCATACCGAAGCCGAATTCGGCGTTGTCTTCAAATAATGAGTTAGCCCAAGCCGGCCCTCTGCCATCCTTATTAGTAGTATAAGGAATAGTAGGGAATGTACCAGAGTAAATTGAAGAACATCCTGTTGCGTTAGCAACGATAACATTTTCGCCGAACAATTGAGAAACAAGTTTAACATAAGGAGTTTCACCACAACCGGCACAAGCACCTGAAAATTCAAATAAAGGTTTTCTCAGCATAGCACCTTTAATTGTTTTGGTTGTATTTTTACCCATTACGTTGTCCGGAAGTTCATCGAAGAATTTTTCGTTAACAACTTCACAAGCTTCTTCTTCTTTTTCAATAGTTGACCAGGTAAGAGCCTGTTTTTCAGGATTTTTATTAGCTGGACACTGATCCACACAAACGCCGCATCCTGTACAATCTTTACAGTAAACCTGAACTTTAAACTCTTCATCAGCAAGAGCAGGTCTTGCAGGGATAGTTTTAAATGATTCAGGAGCATCTTTAAGATTTTCTTTTTCAATCAATTTAGTTCTGATAGCAGCGTGAGGACAAGCTGAAGCACAGATACCGCACTGAATACAATTTTCCGGATTCCATTTTGGAACACGAGGAGCGATACCTCGTTTTTCAAGGCATGCAGTACCTGTAGGGATAACACCGTCTACAGACATAGCTGAAACAGGAATGTCATCACCTTTTTGTCTCATTGACGGCTCAATGATTTTCTTTGCAAATTCAGAAGCGTCATCAGAAATTAATTTAACATCATCAACGCAGCCAACACCATCAAGTGATGAAGGAACCGGTACTTCTTCAGTTGCATCAACAGCAGCATCAATCAAAGCAAGGTTCATGTTTACAACGTCATCGCCTTTTTTCTTAAAGGTTTTCTTAGTCATTTCTCTCATACCTTCAAGAGCTTGTTCAAACGGAATGATTCCTGAAACTTTGAAGTAAGCTACCATCATAACGGTGTTAGCACCTTTACCTCTTAAGCCCGGCTGTTGTTCGATAAGTTTTTCAGCATCTACGTTGTAGAATTTGATTTTCTTATCAATAATAGTTTTTTGCATATCTCTTGTTAAGTGAGCGAAAGCTTCTTCTTTAGAGTAAGGGCTGTTGAGGAGGAATGTTCCGCCTTCTTTAATACCTTTTAACAGGTCATATCTGCCAATGTATGCGTGAGCTGAGCAAGATACAAAGTCAGGAGCTGTAATAAGGTAAGTAGATTTAATTTGCTTGTCGCCGAATCTCAAGTGAGAAACAGTAACGCCGAATGATTTTTTAGAATCATAAGCAAAGTAAGCCTGAGCGTCTTTATTAGTATATTGGCCGATAATTTTAATAGAGTTTTTATTAGCACCAACAGTACCGTCAGACCCCAAGCCCCAGAACATACAATTTGTAGTACCTTCCGGTTCGGTAACGATATGTTCTTCAATTTTCAAAGACTTATTAGTTACGTCATCTTCGATACCTACAGTGAAGCCGTGGAAACCGTTGTTTGCAAGGTGTTTGTAAACAGCGAGCACCATAGATGGTGTAAATTCTTTTGAAGATAAACCGTAACGGCCTCCGATAATTGTAATACCCTTATTTTCCAATGCGGCAACAACATCAAGGAATAAAGGTTCACCGATAGAACCAGGTTCTTTAGTTCTGTCGAGAACTGCAATACGTTTAACAGAAGCAGGCAATACAGCCTTGAACCTTTCAACGTCAAACGGTCTGTACAATCTAACTTTAACCAAACCGTATTTTGTACCGCGTTTAGCGTTAAGGTATTCGATTGTTTCTTCAATAGTTTCACAGCCTGAGCCCATAGCCACGATAACATCTGTAGCGTCAGGAGCCCCAACGTAATCAAACGGATGATACTGTCTACCTGTTACGGTTGCAACTTTATCCATGTATTCCTGAACAATATCAGGAACGGCATCATAGTATTTATTAACAGTTTCACGACCCTGGAAGTAAACGTCTGTGTTTTGAGCACCAACTTTACATACCGGAGCTTCAGGACGCAATGCGCGTTTTCTGAATTCTTCAATATATTTTGGTTCAACTAATTTAGCAATATCTTCATAAGAAATTTCTTCGATTTTGTGAATTTCGTGAGAAGTTCTGAACCCATCGAAGAATTGCAGGAACGGAACTTTAGCTTTATAAGTTGCAAGGTGGGCAACTAAAGCCAAATCCATTTCTTCCTGAACCGAATTTGCTGCAAGCATTGCATAACCTGTGTTACGGCAGCCAATAACGTCGGAATGGTCGCCGAAGATAGCTAATGATTGCGCAGCTAAAGCACGAGCTGATACGTGTATTACGTGAGGAAGCATTTCGCCGGCAGCTTTGTGCATTACAGGAATCATCAAGAGTAAACCTTGAGATGCTGTATAAGTAGAAGTCAAAGAACCTGCTGCCAATGAACCGTGAACAGCACCTGCTGCCCCCGCTTCGGATTGCATTTCAGCTACTCTGACAGTTTTTCCCCAGATGTTTTTCTTACCCTGGGAAGCCCATTCATCAATCCATTCACCCATTGTTGATGATGGAGTAATAGGGTAAATTGCTGATACTTCGCTTAACGCATATGCAATATGTGCGGCAGCGTAGTTACCATCAACTGTTATAGTTTTTCCTGGCATAATTTTTACCTAACCTCCTTGTTTATATGCTATTACTTAATACTATAATACCCTTACATTTTAATACAAACAAAATATTTTTACAAAAAAACCTCATTGTAAATTTATATTACAAATAATACTAAACTTGTAATATAATGTTAAAATTTTTTATTCAGAAGATTTATATTACTGGATAAAATTTGAAAGGATTTTTGCATGAAAATATTACCCCTTATGCCTAATGTACAAGTATACAATTCAGCTCAAAGCAATACTTTGAATAACCGGATGGTTATTCAACCAAAGTTTGCGCAAACTTTGAATCACGATACTGTTTCCTTTAGCAGCAGTCCGAACAAAATTTCCGATTTCGTTGCCAAAGGGGTATCTGACAACATGGAAAGACTTCAGCGTATATCCACAACATACCTTGATATACTTGAATCTGTTGCGAGCAAATTGAAAGATGACGGAGTTTCTTTTGACCGAGCATATTGCGAACTGCATCCCATAAAATCTCCTGAATCTTACACCGCAAAAGTAATGCGTTCCGGAAGTTTTAAAGTTCCTGATGCAATACGAGCAACACTATATCTTAAAAACCCTTATGACCTTTCAATATTAAATGATAAAATTATACCCGAAATGCGCAAGCGTGGTTATATTCTTGCAAATACAGAGATAACGCTCGAAAAATTACTAAAACGCGGCTATCTTACACCGCCAGAAGAAAATCTTACTCCGGCCAATACTTATATCCTTCCCGATTTAGATATCAGATTGGAAGATGCAATGGATAATATCCACCAGCTTTCACCTGAATTAAAATTTAGTATCAGTAAACCGCAAAAATCCGGTTATGAAGATATCCAGATGAGATTTATCAGAGAATTTGATAAAAAGAAAAATCCAATTCAACATGAATTAATTATTTTTTTCGGCCCGAATTACGCAAAAGCTAAACTTATAGAATCAGAAAAAGTCTATGAGAATTTACGCAAATTTGATGAACTGAACTTAAAACTTAACGAAAAAGCCGATAACCCGCATGCACAGAAAGCAAACAGATACATCGGACTTATTCAGAAAATGTTTACCGGAAAGGTTTCTGAAAAATTGTTCCTTAATGCAAAAAACAAAGACTTATATGATATCACAGAAGAAATACCGATTCATTTTAATGAAACCGATATAAGTATGTTTGACGGTTATTTCGCAGGTTTAAAAGACAGAGTCGCCTCTTGCTATAAAGAAGCTAAAAAAGCAGCTTCGCCAAGCGGTCTCGCAACAAAACAGCTTAATAATGACTATCGTCATGACAGAACTCTTTTGAAAAAAATTCAGGATAACCTACATGATACTATTGAATACTTTAATTACAAAGAGAGCTTGAAGAATCCGGAAGTTTAATTACTGCAACATTTTCAATATGATAAGTGTGACAGAACATATCAAAAGGCTGAATGCTTTCAAGGCGGCAGCCTTTTTCACATAGATATTTTAAATCACGGGCCAAAGTTGCAGGGTTACAGCTTACATAAATAATCGTTCCTTTAGCAAGCCGCATAGTTTCATCTAAAGATTGCTGAGTACAGCCTTTTCGCGGAGGGTCAAGTATAATAACATCAAACTTACGTTTTGTTTTCTTGCAGTATAAAGCAGTATCCATGTTGTGCAGTTCTACATTATTAATATCATTTAATTCAAGAACTTCTCGAGCCTTTTCAATAGATTCTTTGTTTTCTTCAACAGAAACAACCTTTCCTGCATCATCACAAATACTTATTCCGAAAGTTGCGACTCCTGCATAAGCATCAAGTACTACGGGATTTTCAAAATTTTCTTTTATGTAATTTTTTACATATGAAAATATATTTTCGGCACTTTTAGGATTTACCTGAAAAAATGTATTTGCGCCTATTCTAAAAGTTTTATCGAGAATACGCTCCTTAATAAAATCTTTTCCGCAAACACACTCCGTTTGTGCTCCTAGAATTACATTTGTCTTTTTTGTATTGAAATTTACACAGACACCTGATACAGTTTTGAATTCTGCAAAAATTTCATTGCAAAAATCTTTCAAACGCGGAAAAACTTTTTTTGTATTAACAACAAGAGTAACCAGAACCTTACCTGTGGCAGCAGAAACTCTCAGTACAACATGTCTTAAATCCCCGGCATGTTTCTTTTCATTGTAGCCGGATATTCCAAAATCGAAAGATTTTACCCGTATAAATTCAATAATTTCATCACAAATTTCCGGTTGTATAGGACAGTGCTTTATATTAACAATCTCATGAGATTGAGGTTTGTAATACCCCGCAAGAATTCTTTTAGAAACTTTTGTCTGAGAAACTGGATACTGAACTTTATGGCGATAAGCTTTTATTTGAGGACTGGCAACGGGTTTTGGAATTTCTATATTAAACCCGCCTATAGAATGTATTGCATCTTCAACCATCTGCCGCTTCAATTCAAGCTGATAATCATAGTCAATAAATTGAAGCTGACAAGCACCGCATACTTTTTGCATGGCACAAAAGGGTTCAACTCTGTGCGGCGACGGTTTCATAATTTCAATAATTTTCGCGTTTGCATAATTTTTAGTAACTTTTGTGATTTTAATTTTTAATTCATCTTCGGGACAGGCATTTTCGACAAAAATAACAAACCCGTCAGCTCTCGCAATACCCGTTCCGAGATTAGAAAGTTTTTCTATTTTTACGGTTAATTCATCATGAATATTCATAGAGGAATTATAACATGAATTATTTTGGAAGTTTATTGAAATAATCTTTTTCTATTAGGGCTTTATAAGTACATCCAGCACCGTTCATGTTATAAGAAGAAGTTACCGAACAATACCTGTCATTCACATCATAATAATCAGAGTTTTTAACACCCATAGGCAAAAGTTTTCCATTTTTGTCCAGTTGAAAGATAAATAAATCTTGCCCTAGGCGATTTGGCCTCTGACCGAATCCGTTAACATCAACAGAGATATAAAGCCGAGTCAGCGAGGCATTAGAATTTTCAAAAAATAAAATGCTTCCGTCATTTAAAATATACTGTATATCATCAAGAAACCACATATTCATATCTGCCTTGCCGTTAAAAGTTTTGTATAAACCTGTAGAAGAATCAGATCGTGCCGGAACACATCCCTTCAGATTCTCAGGATCAGTAGAATAGGCATAGCCGCAGTCTTTCACCACCTTAAAATACTTTTTGAGCTTTGGTGCTAATTCCAGATGGGCAAGACTGCCATCTGCTTTAAGCCTTTCACCGGTTTCGGCCTGATACATTTCCAGTGCCTGTTGTATTAATGAATAACTACGCTTTAGACCTGTTTCTAGCTGTTTATTTTTGTTTGAAGTAATCAGTACCGGCAAAGTCATGGCAGCAACAATACCTATAATTCCAAGTGTTATTAGTACTTCAGCTAAAGTAAATGCTTTAATTTCCATTATTACCCACCTTTCTATACTTAATTAGATATACTAAATTAACTATAACTAATTTATCATATCCAATTAGAATTGTAAACATGCAATACATAAGAAAAAATCAAGATCCGCAAAAACA
>DVIU01000075.1 GCA_018711035.1 Candidatus Scatousia excrementigallinarum | reverse complement strand
AGAGTCAGTTTCTTTTCCTGAACTTGAAGAAATTGGGCAATGCGGGATGTATTGTGGATTTCAACATAATACAAACTTAAAGACAATTTCTTTTCCGAAATTAAAAACTTTATCTGGAATGTATGCCAGTTTGAATTCTGTTTGTGCATATTGCACCAATTTAGAAATTGTTAATTTAGATAGTCTAACTAGCCTTACATCAAGAGCTCTTAGTTCGGCATTTCAAAATTGTAAAAAATTGAAAACATTATCTTTTCCATCCTTAAACCCTCAAAGTTTCAATAATTATAATGACCAATTTCATACTATGTTGGCTAATGTTTCTGACTGTACAGTACATTTCCCTTATTCAATAAAAAAGGTTATAAGCGAGTGGCAAGATGTAATATCTGGCTTCGGAGGGAATAATACCATTATTTTATTTGATTTACATGCTGTATATTTAAATTTTATAAGTGACAAGCAAAATATTGAAATTTCAGTAAATGATGAAATATTTACTGAAATGAGTGGGTACGCAGTTGCCGGAGATATCGAATATGCTTGTTATTCTCAAGATGATAATTTGTTACTTTTAGAAACTTTAAATAATTTAGAAGAAAACTCTGTCGTAGATATAAATGTAAACTTTGCTCAAACAATAAATAAAGTAACATTAAATGTCGGGATTAGTGGTTTAGATGTAACTTTTTATGCAGGAAATCTCAAAATACCGGCTGTTGAAGAGTCAAACGGGAATTATGTTTTAAATGTCATAGGGCAAAATAAAAATATTCGTTATTACATTAACGGTGAAAATAATTATTCTGATGCAGAAGGGGTAATAAACTTAACAGGAGAAAATATAACGCAAAATGCAGATATATACCCTGTAACTTTGAAAACTTTTGTCCGTCCTAACCTTACTGAAAATGGAGAATTAGGTGGAAACAGTTTTGCAGCCGCCAGTACCGGCGATGTCAGTTCCAGTTATGGAGTATATAAAGTTTTCAATGGAAACGAAACAGATTATTTTTGGGCAAATGCTGATATTAATACAATTACCTTTTATAATCCACAGGCACTTAGAGTTTCAAGTTTAGTTATTGAATATTACTCAAGCTCTTCAACATATCTTCCTGCAAGCATTACAGTACAGGGAAGCAACAATAATACTGATTGGGAGGATATTGCAAGTTTTGAATATGAAACAGGTTTATCAAGAACCCTTAATATAAATAGTCAAAGATTTTACAAATATCATCGTCTTATTATGCCGGAAAAATCAGTGTATTTAAGAATATGTGAAATTGAAATTAATGCAAGTTATAAGGAATAAGGAATGGAAATTAAAACAACATATATAGGTAAAAACTCCAAAGGTGTAAGTGGTATTTGGTGTGGATTTAAACCTGAAGATGCCATTATTACCAGAGAATATAAAATATTGAACCCGGATGAGGGAAATATTCTAAAACATAAAGAATCAGGCAGAGAGTATAAAAAAGTAATACTCACAAATGAAAATGAAATAAATGATTATGAAGAAATTGATGGAGAAAGCAATAATGACCTCACTATCTAAAATTTGCCTGCACTGGACGGCAGGTTCAAACTCACCATGTGCCGAAGATTTGGCGGCATATCATTATTGCGTGGATAAATACGGCAGAATCTATTCAGGGAAACATAAACCTGAAGATAACTTAAACTGCTATGACGGCAGTTATGCAATGCACTGCGGAGGCGGAAATACCGGCTGTATTGGTTTGTCTGTCTGCGGAATGGCAGATTTTACATCCGATAAAAAACAGACGAAATATCCGCTTACTCAAAAACAGGTTGAATCATTGTGCTGCCTTGCAGGGTATTTATCCGTAAAATACGGAATTTTAATTACTGAAAAATCAGTATTTACGCATTATGAGTTCGACCAAAGACGAGTCAAAAACAAACGTGAAGGCAAGATAGATATTACTTATCTTCACTACTTGCCGCATTTATCCCCGAATAGTGTCGGGGAATACCTCAGACAAAAAATATCTTGGTACAGAACCAAGATAAAAGCCAACAAATACAAGTTTATTAAGAAAGGAGACTACTATGAGTTTATTCTCGTGGCTTAAAGACTGGAAAGTCTTGAATGAACTGTGGGATGCCATTGAACCTTTTGTAATTAATCTTGCGGAAAAGAATGTTCCCAAGTATATTACAAAACTCTATGAAAATCTCGCAAAAGCAACACAGCCGGCTCTTGACAGTTTGAAAAAACTGAAAGAAAAGATTAAAACTTCTCCAAATGCTCTGGACGATTATTGTTTTAATCAGGGTGTGAACGCTATTGAAACATTTGCAAATCACCTCTTAACCGTAGTTGCGGATTTGAGGAAATAAGCAGATGTGGTTTTCTGCAATGATTAAATCTTTATGTGACTGTATCTCGCAAATTGCGAGGTACAGTCAGACAAAGATTGAAAATCAGGAGGCTTCCTCAATTATTCAAGACAAGGAAGATTTGGAAAAAGCCGGCAATTATGCAGAGCAGATTATTGAAATCGCTCAAAAATATAAATCTTCAATGTCTAAAAAGGATCAGCGAAAGCTGAAATCGTTAATAAAAAAATTTAATAAGGTGGATTGATTATGTCTTGGAGAGATTTATTAAACGTACAAAATGTTGAAAAAGGTTTCTTTGCTTCCTCCAATTCCTATGGCATACCCGATATTATCCCGGATGAGTTTGAAGTAAAAGAACTCATCCCTTATCGGGTAGATTCCAACAGGAATGGGACGGCACACTTTTTCTTAGATGATTATAGATTTGAGCGGTGTTGGAAAAATGCTGACTCTCAAATAGAAGAATTGAAAACATATGCAGGGGTGTTGTCTCCTGATTTTTCAATGTACACAAATTACCCCGAAGCGTTCCAAATTTGGCAGGTTTACAGAAACCGTTGGTGTGCCGCTTACTGGCAAAGTAAAGGAATA
>DVIU01000074.1 GCA_018711035.1 Candidatus Scatousia excrementigallinarum | reverse complement strand
TGCAGGCAGTGTGAATTTAGATATTATAGCTGTTGCAGCCAAAAATGACGATAATATTATAAGAATTAAATCTGAAGGGTATCCGGTTGATGAAATAAACCTTAATGAATTAGCACCTGATAAAAATGAGTTTGGAAAATCTTCTGCTTTAATTCGCGGTATTGCTGCAAGATTTAAAGAACTCGGTTTTGCGGTTAGAGGATTTAATGCATATACATCATCAAATGTTTTAAAAGGTTCCGGATTATCTTCCTCTGCTGCGTTTGAAGTTCTGGCTGCAAATATTATAAATGCATTATTCTGTGAAGAAAAAGTTTCTCCCGTTGAAATTGCTAAAATAGGTCAGTATTCTGAAAATATTTATTTCGGAAAACCCTGCGGATTAATGGATCAGATGGCATCATCAATCGGAGGGGCTGTGTTTATTGATTTTAAGACTCCTGATAATCCACGCATAAAAAAGATTGAATTTGATTTAGCAAAAGAGGGTTATGCTCTTTGTATAATTGATACAGGTGCTGACCATGCTGATTTAACAGATGAATATGCTGCTATTCCGTCTGAAATGAGAGCAGCGGCTAACTTTTTTGGTAAAGATTATTTGAGAGAAGTAGATAAAAATAAATTTTTGGCCGAAATTTCAAAATTACGTGAACATATCGGCGACAGAGCAGTTTTAAGAGCCTATCATTTCTTTAAAGAAAACGAAAGAGCATTTAAAGAAGCAAAAGCTCTCGAAGAAAAAGATTTTGAAACATTTCTAGAGCTTGTAAAAGAGTCCGGACGCTCGTCATACATGTATCTTCAGAATGTTAATGTGACGGGAGCAAAAAGCGGGCAGGCTATAGGTATTGTCCTTGCTTTGTGTGAGGAATATTTGCAGGGAAAAGGTGCGTATAGAGTTCACGGGGGCGGTTTTGCAGGAACTGTGCAGGCTTTTGTGCCGCTAGAAAATTTAGATGATTTTAAACAAAATATTGAAAAATCTGTTGGCACAGGTAAGTGTCATATACTTTCAATTCGTTCCAACGGTGGAACTGTTTTAAAAAGGATAGGAGGATAATGAATGGCAATTTTGGTTTTAGGCGGAGCCGGTTATATTGGCTCTCATACAGTATATGAACTTATTGATTCGGGAGCAGATGTAGTTATAGCTGACAATCTTCAAACCGGTTATATACAGGCTGTTCATCCTAAAGCAAGATTTTATAAAGGTGATATTCGCGATAAAGCGTTTCTGGACAATTTATTTAAACAAGAAAAATTTGAGGCAGTAATTCATTTTGCTGCAAATTCGCTGGTTGGTGAAAGTATGGTCGAGCCGCTGAAATATTATGATAACAACCTTTGCGGAACTATGGTTCTTTTGAAGTCAATGGTTGAAAACGGCATAGATAATATAGTTTTTTCATCTACGGCTGCAACTTACGGCGAACCTGAGAGCATTCCAATACTTGAAACAGATAAAACCGAACCGACTAATACTTATGGTGAAACCAAACTTTCTATGGAAAAGATGTTTAAATGGGTTTCAAAAGCTCATGGGCTCAGATATGTATCTTTAAGGTATTTTAACGCATGCGGAGCACATGTTTCGGGTGAAATTGGAGAAGCACATAATCCGGAATCTCATTTAATTCCTATTATCTTACAGGTGCCAAACGGTCAACGTGAGGCAGTTAGTGTATTCGGTGACGATTATAATACAAAAGACGGAACCTGCGTAAGAGATTATATTCATGTCACTGATTTAGCTCAGGCTCATATTCTTGCAGTAAATTATCTGAAAAAAGGCAATGAAAGTAATATCTTTAATCTTGGAAACGGTGTCGGATTTACGGTCAATGAAGTTATTGAAACAGCAAGAAAAGTAACTGGACATCCGATTCCGGCAGTTATTGCTCCGAGGCGCGCTGGTGACCCTGCTATTTTAATTGCCTCAAGTGAGAAAGCTAAAAAAGTTTTAGGCTGGAAACCAGAACATGATTCATTAGAGGAAATCATTGCATCTGCATGGAAGTGGCACAAAAATCATCCGAAAGGTTTTGAAAAATGATTTATAATGCGGTAAAACAATTAGCTGACTATGGAATTTCTAAGGGTTTAGTTTGTGAATCTGATAGAAATTTTGTCATAAACAAAATACTTGAAGTTCTCAAACTTGATGATTACATCGAACCTGAAAATGGTAATTTTTTAGAGCTTGATGAAATTCTAAATACTTTAACTGATTATGCTGTAGAAAAAGGCTTAATTGAAGAAAGTATTGTTTACCGTGATTTATTTGATACAAAGCTTATGGGATGTATTTGTCCTTTTCCGCATGAGGTTATCGGAAAATTTAACTCTTTATATGCATCTTCGCCAGAAAAAGCAACTGATTGGTTTTATGAATTTTCACAGGATACGGATTACATAAGGCGGTACAGAATCAAAAAAGATTTGCGCTGGTCTGTAGATACCGAATACGGCAGATTGGATTTATCAATAAATTTGTCTAAACCGGAAAAGGATCCGAAAGCGATTGCTGCGGCAAAAGCAGCATTACAATCAGGTTATCCTAAATGTATGCTCTGCGCAGAAAACGAAGGCTATTGCGGACGGGTTAATCATCCGGCCCGCCAGAACCATCGGGTAATTCCTCTTCAAATCGCAGGTGAACCCTGGTATTTTCAGTATTCACCTTATGTTTATTATAATGAGCATTGTATTGTATTTAATAAGAAACATATTCCTATGGTTATTGAAAGGTCGACTTTTGAGAAACTTTTTGACTTTGTAGAACTTTTCCCTCACTATTTTGTAGGCTCGAATGCTGATTTGCCTATCGTCGGCGGGTCAATTCTTTCTCATGACCATTTTCAGGGCGGAAGATACGAATTCGCAATGGAGAGGGCCGAAGTTGAAGAAGAATTTATAATAAAGGATTTTGATGATGTTGAATGCGGAATTGTGAAATGGCCTATGTCTGTGATAAGAATCAGGCATAGGGACTGTGAAAGGCTTGTAGCTCTTGCAGATCTTATTTTAAATAAATGGCGGAATTATACTGATGAAAAATCTTTTATTTTTGCCTTTAAAAATAATGAACCCCATAATACCATTACTCCGATTGCCAGAAAACGCAACGGATTGTTTGAACTTGATCTTGTATTGAGAAACAATATAACAACAGAAGAACATCCGCTCGGCGTTTTTCATCCTCATGCAAACCTTCATCATATTAAAAAAGAAAATATAGGACTTATTGAAGTTATGGGACTTGCAGTCCTTCCGGCACGACTGGGCAGAGAATTTGATGCATTAGAGAGGGCTATACTCGAGAAAAAAGATTTACGCGCCGATGTTCTAACCGAAAAGCATGCAAATTGGGCAGAAAGCTTCTTACCTCAATATACTGAAATTAACGTGGATAATATTCGTAAAATTTTGGAATTTCAGACTGGACTGGTTTTTGCAAAAGTTCTCGAAGATGCCGGCGTGTTTAAACGTAATAAAGAGGGGCAGGACGCTTTCAGAAAATTTATAGCATCTCTTTAAAAACTTTCTTTTAATATTTCAATCAACCTTATTGCTGGTTTTGGGAGATATTTGTTTTTATTATATACAACAGCAATTTCTCTTTCCGGATAAAAATCCTTAATTTCATAGCATTCCATTTCACCTGATTTTTCAATATTTTTAATAAACATTTCAGGTATAAAAGAGACACCAAATCCGCGTTTAATCATAGAATAAACAGTTTCCAGATTGTGGCACTCCATAAAGATTTTAGGATTAAATCCGCTTTTTAGACATAATTTACGTGTCAGCTTTCCTATAAATTGGTGTTCGGTAAGCATAATAAATGGTTTATCTTTAAAATCCGTCAAATCGGCAATCTTTTTATTGTATCCCCATTGGCGGGGTATTCCCAGAAGAATTTTTTCTCTTGCAACTACAATACTCTCATAATTTGCCGGGTCTCCATAAGGAATATCAATCATTAAATCTATTTTTTCTTCATCCAGCATTTTGTGCAAAATATCTGTAGGGTGTTCTTCCAGAGTAAGATTGCATTCAGGGTATTCCTCCTTAAATTTAGCTGCTATATCAGGCAGCAAAAAAGTCCCTCTGTAAGGTGACATTCCGATAGTAAGCTTTACTTCTTTCTCATTAACAATATCTGCAATTCTCTGGCTGACCTGTTTGTGCGAAAGAAGAACCTGATTTGCCCATTTAATAAAAATCTCGCCGGCATATGTTAACTGAAAAGGCTTCCTGGTAAAAATCTCTGCACCTATTTCTTCTTCGAGCATTTTAATACTTTTGCTTAATGACGGCTGTGATATATATAATTTTTCTGCTGCCTTTGAGATATTCAGTTCTTCTGCCGTTACGGAAATATATTTTAATTGATTCAAGTTCATAAATTAATTATATATTATCGGGAATAAAAAATCAATAATATTATAGCTAATAGCTATGGCTTATATAGAATAATTGTATTTTACACACTAAATATTAGAGTCATAATAATAATATAGGATAAAAACATTATGGCAACCATTTCAAAAAGCTGTGAAAAAATATGCACTTACCTCGGCAAAAATAATAATGCTCTTTATGGCGCATTGACAATTGCGCTGTCAAAAGGAATTTTGCGTCCTACTTATACAATGATGGATAAAAAACAGGACAGAGAATCCAGGGTATATACAGCTTTTAGAGAGGGCACAACAGGTGCTGTTGCCTTCGGGTCGTATATCGTAACAAATTATTTTGTTGAAAAAATGGCTAAACCTATTTGTGAAAAAGCAAAGATTACGGAAAAACTCGGGCAGGTAAAATCGACTCTTTCTTTGATAAGCGTAAGTTTAACAGCCCTTGTGGTAATTCCTTTAATTTGTAATCTTATTACAAAACCGCTTCTTGATACATTTACAGGAAAGAAAAAAGATGTAAACCCTCAAGTTGTGCCGTTAAAGCCTGTTAATATATATCCAAAGCCTTTCTCGACAAATTATAAGCCGCTGAATTACGGAATGAGGGTAGGGTTATGATAGATAAGATTGCAGCTGTATTAACTAATCCTTCATTTGTAAACTTTGCGCAGAATACAAAAGCAACCGTTGCCACCGAATCTTTATTTAAAGCTGCCGGACGGCCTGCATTTATAATGATGGATAAAAATGTTGATAAAGATACCAGACGTTACGCTGCTGTTAAAGAAGGGCTGTATCAGATTCTTTGTCTGGGAATTTACATGACACTCGTAGCTGTATTTTTTAAAAACGCAGGTTTTAAGCTTGCGCAAAAACTTATGAAAAATGACAAAGTCCTTCCTGCATTTAAAAATGCAGATGAATATGAAAATTACTACAAGGTTGCTTTAATGCCTTTGAAACAAAGACAATCAAGTAATTTACTGCCTAAAATATCTGATACGTTGAAAGAAGATAAATTTTCAAAAACAACATTAAAAGAAAACCTTTTAACACAACAAAAGCCGAATTTATACGAAGCCGGTAAAGGTGCAATTGAATTGAGTTATCTGACCGGTTCCGTAATAGGGCTTGCTTGGATAGCGTCTGAAATAAGCAATAAAATTTTACACCCTATAATGGGGGCAATGGGGCTTGAAAAAAGTAAAACAAGGAGGAATGATTCATGAGTATTTTTGAAGCCGGTATGATGGTTTGTTTTGGTATAAGCTGGCCTATAGCTGCATATAAAACATACAAAGCAAAATGTGTTCACGGAAAAAGTATACATTTTTCCATGCTTATACTATTGGGTTATATATGCGGAATTATACACAAAATTTTATACAGCTGTGATATAGTTCTGGGGCTGTATATTATTAATGTGCTATTTCTTTTGTTAGATATGGCATTATGGTTTAAATACCGGAATAATGTTCCTATGTATACAACAAAATAATTATCTTATAAAATTAGTCCAAATTTTATCTTCTGTTTCAGGTTTCTCAATTCCGGCTTTCTTTCCTGCTTCTATACATTTGAGAATCCAGGCCATATTTTGTCCGAGAACTCTCATTATTTGCAGACCTTCTTTATCTTGCATAACTTCTTCCGGGCAGTTGCCATGAACCATATTCCAATAGTTTGAAGAAATTACCGGCATTTTATTAATTGTAAAATGTTTTGTTATTGCATCAATTGAAGCCGTAGTTCCAGCACGTCTTGCAGAAACAATTGCTGCGGCAGGTTTGTATGCAAATGCACCCCCGCCCGCATAAAACAATCTGTCCATTAAAGATAAAAGTCTGCCGCTCGGATGAGCATAATAAACAGGCGAACCAAAGATAAATCCGTCTGAATCCTTTGCTTTTTCAATAATTTCATTTACAATATCATCGGTAAATATACATTTTAAATCTGCATTCTTTCTGCAAGCGTTACATCCTATGCAGTCACGAATTGCTTTATTTCCTATTTGAATGAGTTCAGTTTCAATACCTTCAGCATTCAAAGCTTTTTCCGCTTCGGACAAAGCTGTAAATGTACACCCTGATTTATTACAGCTCCCGTTAATTAATAAAACTTTCATCACGTCTCTCCTTTTTTGTAATTATATTAAAAGAGACAAAATTTTTCTAGTGATATTCATAAATATCAACATAACAAGGGCTGCTGACCTCAGTACACCCGTTTTCTGTATCAACAGCAGGAGTTACAGGGAAAAAGTCTGAATAAGTATCCGCTTCAGGGAAATATGGACTCATAGAATTTGGTGTGGTAGAAAGTTTGAAATAGCTGTCTTTTGGTAAATCATTCTGGATATTAAGAGTCATATTATCTGAGCTGTTAACATTACTTCCCCAGGCTTTCCTTTTAGCTTCGTAATAAGTCATATTATCTGAAACATTACCATCCGGTTCATCTTCATCAACCTGAGGATATATAATATGAGCATATAGATATCTGTTATCTACTTCAGGATGTCCTAAAGGAATAACAGCTAATCCATCTGTCACTGCAAACGCTACAATATCGGATAAACGGTTCTCATCCCATTTAGCAGTATTAGGCCCTTTGTTACCGTTTAAGTCAACATAAACAAGGTAATACTTTGTTGTGGAATTATAACCGCTTGTTTCAGTTTCTTTGTGTTCAAACGGTTTACCGCTATTTGAGCCGATCCAAATCCTTGAAGCATTAGATGTATTAATCTGAATTTTGTCTTCAGGGAATAATCGGGGGTTGTTGGTCAAATCTCTGCTCTGAGAACAATTTGTTCCGTTTGTTGGGGTATTTATATATTCGGCAATAAGTTCACAGAATTTTGTAGATGTTTTTGGAAATTCAGGTTGAGTAAGCATAGAATTATAAAATGCAAGTCTCAAAGAATGAAACATTCTGGAATAAGAGTACTTACAGGCTTTATCCCACGGTTTAACCGTAACAATTGCAATTGTTGCGATAATACCAATTATCATGAAAACAAAGAGAACTTCAGCTAACGTCATTGCTTTTTTATTATTCATACCAAAACCCAACTCCTTTGTAGTATCAATATTATAAGCTATTTTCAACATCATGTCAAGTGTTGAGATGGACAATAAACTATATTTGTGTTAATATCAGTTCGGATGGAGAGGTGTCCGAGTGGTTTAAGGTGCGGATCTCGAAAGTCTGTGAAGGGTAACACTTTCCGTGGGTTCGAATCCCACCCTCTCCGTTTTTTTATTTACTAATTAACAAAGAACCTCACTTTATATAAGTGAGGTTCTTTTATTATGTATATTGATTACCAGCGAATGATTACTGCACCGCTCTTGCCGTTTTCAGCCTCGATGCGTTCGTAATTGTTACGGCAGGCTTCAGGTGGAAGTGCGTAACTGTGTTCAAGTTCACCGCCGTCCAGCCATTTTCTGTACTCGCCAAACCAGCAGTTATGTTTAGAACCGCCGCCTTTTCCGCCATAACCGATACGATAAGTATCCATTATTTCAGTAATTTTTTCATTGTCCTGCGGAGCAAGGAAGTTCAAAATGTTAGAAGACAGGTTATTTGGTTTTGGTTTTTCAGGTTCAACGCCGCCTTCTTGTCTGACAACTCGTTTGCCTTCGACAAAATCTGCGTTGATAGCTCCGGCAGGCCAGCTTTCAGCTCCGCCTCGATATCCTTCGAGCCATTCTGGGGCTGTTAATTTGCCGCCTTCGCCGCCTTCACCGCCGTTAGCTGTCATTATATTGCCGAAACTTGTGGCTTGACCATTACCGCCGGCTCCGCCGTCAACACCTTTTGAACCGCCAAGACCGATGGTGATTGGTACTTCTTTGTCTTTGAAGGATCTGATAACCATTGTTTTATATTGGCCTTGTTCACCTGCCAAACCATATTGTAAATAGTTTTGGCTGTATGTGAACTTAAATTCATATGTAGTGTTTGCTTCCCAGGTTGAGCTGTTCCACCTTTTCAAGCAATAACCGTAACGTCCGGTATAGCATCCTTCTGTTACTGTTGCAGGACTGCAAGAAGTACCGGCAACACCGGCTGGTGAACCATTGCCCTGACATGTAGCAGGTGCTCCGCCTGTACGGGCGTTTTCAGCATTAACAGTTTCACCTGCAAACGTTATAGTACTGTAAGGCTGGCCGGCTGTCTTTCCTGCTGTTGCACAGTTGCCTGTACATTCTGTAGAGCCATAATGTGGAGAATCATATTCTGGAGATAGATTATATGACGGATAACAGCTTTCACCATCCGAGCCGCTCGCAGGAATAGAAACTGCATTATAAGTTAAACCGACACCGCCCTGTCTAATCGTACTGCGGCATATTGCGCCTGCGGCCCCCGGTGCTCCGGTATAAGTAGATGTGCCATAAGTATAGTAATTTCTATGTTCATCACATATTGTGTTTACATTTACCTGTGACTCTGTTGTTGTCCATTCGTCATAATCGTAGTGATCACATCTATTATATGTATAGGCCAGAAGGTCATTAGATGAGAATAGGAATGCATATTTTGGATAAAGCATTGCTATTTCATTATTAGGATTAAAAAATCTAAATTGAGGCAGGTCTAATCTTAATTTTTTATCCTTAATATTATAAGTCTCGCCGCCGTGAGTGTTACCTCCAGGAATCCAAATATTTATACCGCCATTCAGTCCGCTCTGTCCAGGCTCTTGTCTGCTGCCAGTGTCGGTTACAGAACCGTTATCATGAGCATTACCCCAGTGCCCGTTATCTGTTGAAAAAACCTCATGTTTTGGAGGGTCTGGAGCTGTAGGGTTGCTAGGAGTAGGATCCGGTGTATGCGAACCTTCAGGAGATGTTGAATCCCAATCAGAATCTGAACCGCCTGAGTGGCTGCCAGAACTGCCTGAGGAATCACTTCCGCTATCACTAGAATCTTCAACCGTTACTTCTGTCCACTTTGTACATGTACTGGAAGTATGAACTGTTGTATATGTTGTGGTGTATGTTTCTGTATGATGTATTGTACAAGGGTAAGAATCACTTCTTGTTGCATATAACTGATCTCCTCCCTTGCCTGAATTTGCACCAACTACAAAACCATATAGCTTACCGCCATAGTTTTTAAAGTCGTTACTTGTGATATCTCTTTGTTGAGGAGAGACCATATATTCAGTTATGTTAAGCGGGTTTAACTGTTCGGTATAAGGCCCCATTGTAGTAAATGAACCGCCATTGTAACCCGAATCACCGCCGCCGCCGCCGCCGCCGATAGCAGATACATGGAAGTACGATACTTTTTGAGGAGGTTCAAAAGTACATTGGGTAACATCTCTGTCAAATACTACTGTTGTCAGGGCTTTACCTGAATATCTTACTTCATGAAGCTTACCGTTTCCTTTGTCATAACATAAATAAGCACCGTGATTTGCCGGTTTTGGCATTTTATAATGCTTTTTAGTTATAACAGGAGTAAGAGCCGCTGTTATAAGAGAAACAAATAACAGCAAGAGCAGAAGCTCCACCATTGAAAATGCTTTTTTCTTTCTTAATATCAATTTCATATCCTCCTAGTTATGTATTTCTATTCAGTAATTACCATGTTATTAATACTGCACCGTTGTTTCCGGCTCCGCCAGGGGCTCCTCCCTGCCCTGGTTTGTATTCAACCATTCCTGTTGTTATTCCCATACCTTCAAGATAATTCATGATAAGCGATGGTGTAACTGTATTACTGCGGTGTAAATCAAAGGTCAGTACCATTGTAAATAATGTCGGGTATGAGTCTTCCAGAGACTGCAATATTGATTGAAGATATTGAGTGCCCTGATAAACTTTTAAAAATGCCGCCAAATCAAGGTTGTATTCATCAAGAAGCCCCTGATCGTAATATGTAATTGTGGCCTCGCTTTCATTCAATACAGGCCGTTTTAACCACGCATCAGCAGGTCTTTGGATTATATCATTCTGTAAATCAATTAATTTTGACTTATATACTGAAGAAGAAAAACAATAACTAACTTTTATTTTATCATCCTTAATTTCGCATAAAGGTATTGAACCGCAGGCAATATCTGTATATTTAGAAGATGTACCTTCGGTAATTGCACATTGTTTTATATCGCTGACAGAAGCGTCTTTGAGTTCTCTGTTTGATTTCCCGCCCTCGGCAGATACAATAGGGTCTCCGTTTTTGTCATCCTCGTAATAAACACTTGTTGGGCTCCCGTCAACACCAGATGCACCGCCTTTACCGGGAACAGTTACTACAGCTGCTCTTACAGAAGAATGGAATGAGCTGTAAAATCCGCCGGGTTCACCGCCATTGCTTCCAGAACCGCCTGCTCCGCCGCCTACAGTATTTATAACTATATATTTTGCATAAACCGGAGGGTTAAAACGGCATTCACTAACTGCTTCAGGCCCTGCTGAACTGGTACCCTGATACATTTGCTGATACAGTTGGTTGCCTTTATAGTAGCATTCAAATCTGCCATGACCTTCGGCTTCAGGTTTAGCCTTGTTACGTTTAGGGATTACCGTAGCACTGACTGCAAAAAATACTGATACTACAAGCATTACAACGCAGGCCTCAAATAATGAAAAGCCTGCTTTATTATTACGATTTAAAGTTAGTTTTATTACCATAAGATTACCACCGCTCCGGAGCCGCCGTTTTGAGGTTTACAAAGAAGGCCCTCTTTCTGTTGACCGTCTACGCATTCATAGGTCTTAGATGAATTTTTGTTGCAAACATGTTGTTCGCCGCTTTTGCTACAATCTGTGTTTGCAGTAGGGTTCTTTGACAAATAGGTTTTAAATGAGAGTCTGCTTGCCAGTTGTACATTTTCAATCATATAAGTTAAAGTTGACGTGGTATTATTTATGTAGGAATAAGCTCCTCCGCCGCCGTCACCAGGTGTTATACCGGATTCAACTATATAAGATTTCAATGTATCATCAACTTTTCCTTCGATATTTTCAACAAAATTAATTTCCTGACGTTTACGTGCAGATATATCTGCCAGTCCGTAGTCACTCGGAGCTCCTCCGTAAAGCCAAAGTTTCGATTCTCCGGCTACACCGCCGCCCATTCCGCCTTTTGCTCTTATGAGTTCTGTTGTAGTAGTTGTACCTGTCGTTTTGTCTGTTTCTATGAAGTTTACTACGGTATCGGTGCCGTCTTTTCCTTTAAAATCTGCTGTGGATGTTCCTGCAAAGCCGGCTTCTCCCGGAATCATTTCTATCTCTACTGTAGGGTCAAGTTTTGAGAAAAACATTGAGATTTTTTCACCCTGTAAACCGCCATAACCGAATTGCATTTTTGCGACTTTTGTTGTTACAATTGCTGTATTTGACATATTGTCAGGAGTGTTATTCGGGAATTGATAACCGCCTTCGCGCAATTCTTTTACCCAATCCGCAAACAAATGCGGTGCAGAGTTCCCGTAATAATCTTTTGCTGTATAGACAGTTGATGTATCAGTTGGGGTAGCTTTGACATATGCACCGCCGCCGCCGCCGCCTACAGCGTGAATTAGTACGTAGATACTTGTGGTTGGAACTTTAAATCTGCATTTATCCACTACTTTTAAGCCGCTGACGACATTGCCTTCAGTTGCACTTCCTTCGACTATCTGGTTGGCTGTATTGCGGAAACATTCATATCGGCCATGCAGTCTGCGATTGTAACGTTCTTTATATATTTTTTTTGTTACTGGAGGGAGCGCAAGAAGCATTAAGGAGATGATTAACATCA
>DVIU01000073.1 GCA_018711035.1 Candidatus Scatousia excrementigallinarum | reverse complement strand
GCATGAATTTGGTTTGTTATACGGTTCCATTCAAATATTATTGCATCGTAATTGCGTCCCAGGCGATCTATTGACTTAATAATCAGTAGGTCGCCTTTTTTTAACTTTTTAAGTAATTTCAAATAGTTTTCTCTGTCAAAGTCTTTTCCGCTTTTCTTATCGCAGTAAATATGTTTCGGTAATACTCCATATGAGGAAAAGGCATCCAGCTGTCTTGCAAGGTTTTGATCTTGAGCTGATACGCGTGCGTAGGCATAAGTGTTCATGGCAAAAGTCTCCTTATAAAATTGATTTGATATAAGGATAACATTTTGTATCAATGAATTTGTACTACCTAATAGATATTTGAAGCCTAAAATATTATGTGTGAAAAAACGTGGAACTTTTACTAACTCAACTATTGCAATTCACATAGACTTGTGATATAATTATATTTGTCAAAATTTAGAGTATTTTGTCGAATTGTCGACTGTTAGTAAAAGTTCACCTTTACTAACATTGGTTAAGATAATTTGTTTTGTGAAGTTGTTTCGATGGTGCTCGTAGCTCAGGGCTCGGCAAATAGGGCAATCGACATAAAGTTGCTGCAATCGCGCAAAGCTATCATGTTGCGTGATTGGGCGAAGCCTACCCTTTGGCAAGTATAATTTAACAAGGAGTACCGTTTATGAAAGATCCGTATTGGTGGTATGTGCTATATGTCCGTTCAAATACTGAGCATAGGGTAGCAAAATATGTCAACTTAGCTTTTAGGAATAAAGGGCTACCGTATGAGCTTGAGGCGTTTAGCCTTGAATCGGAACAGTATTTTAATAGTAAGAAGATAAAAGACTCGGACAAGCCTTATATAAGGCGACCGGTATTTTCAAACTATATTTTTATTGAGACAAACATGCCTGAAGAGGAGTTCAGAGAGGCATTTTTTAGTATAGGCTATAATTCAACAGATATAATTCGCCTGTTGACATACGGAAAGTCAGGCATTATAGCGTTAAGAGAAGAAGAGCGAATAAGGCTTGAGTATTTATTCCGCAGTAAACGATGTCTGGAACACTCTGTCGGATACATGGAAGGCGATAGGGTTGTTATTACGGGCGGAGCATTGGTCGGAATGGAAGGAAGTATTAAAAAAATTAACAGGCACCACCGTAGTGCTCAAATAGAGATTAATCTATTTAATGAAACACAAACAATAGATGTGGCGCTCGAAATAGTGTCGAAAAAATAATCGTGGAGGGAACAAATGCCTGCTAAAAATAAAAACGATGAATTAAGATACTATAATGTAAGAAAACATGAAATTGTCATTATTATTTTAATGGTAGTCGTGTTTGTGGGTATTATTCTAGTAATGCCATGGATTATCGCTGCTATAGATCTTCTGTTTAGACAAATACCAGGTTGGGGTGATCTTGGTGCTGATACCACAGCTACTTTAAATATCGGAGTTTTACCTGATTTTCTAGGTGGTGCTATTGGTATCATTGCTGGTTTCATAATGGAATGGTGCTTCTTTGACCAACTTAAACTCTTAGGAAAATATAAAACCTTAATTGTCTTATTAGGCGAAGAATTTCAAGGAATTTTAACAGATTTATATAGACAAGAAGAGGAAAAACTAGAATATTATCAGGAGATGAAAGATATCATTTCAGGAAATATTATTTTATCAACCGAAAATGGTTCAGTAATTTATAATTTGCCTAGGTTTCCTAAGAGCAAAAAAGGTGAGATTTATAGATTAATCTTAAATATTTATAGAGATGTTGAACACTACAATATGCTTTTAAATAAGAAGGATAGCAAGGACGATGAAATAGAAAGAGATATTGAGGATATTAAGGCGGGAATAAAAATTTTTTCTAATGTAACAGATTTCAGAAGTATTAAACAGATATTTAATGCAAGGGGGGATAACGAATGACGGGAAAAAGAAATGACAGTATACATCGTAGACCTTCGCAACCGCAAGAAGACATGTCAGATACTCTCTTGGATCCTTCACTCAGAATGATACTAGATCAATATAAAGAGAAAGTGTGTGAAAGCCATGCAAAAGTTAGGCCATTGCCTCTTATGCGTAGCTTTATGGGCGATATCGATATAGAAGATATTTATGTTGATTTGCAGTGTGAGCCTTTTGTAACTCATCAGGGGGAAGTGTGCGTATTGTCGTGCTCAGATGCATTGTTGTTGGATGAGGACGATTTGAACAGAAGACAAAAATTAAATATGGTTATATTAGGGTTACCAGGTTCAGGCAAGACAACTCTGCTTAAGTATTTACTCAAGAGGTATTCGTTGCAGAGCCGGGTAGTTCCTGTGTATGTTGAATTAAAAAGTGAAATATGTGGAGGGTTTAAAAATTTATTAGATAAGGGATCCACTGTATCTTTACAAGATATACAGCACTATATGAATAATTATTTTGTTGCAAAGATAGGTGCCCGTGATGGTGAAAGATTAGTAAATGAAATATGCAATAATATCGGTTCAGGTGAATATGAAATTATTTTCTTTTGTGATGGGTTAGATGAAATAAGCGTTGAGCAATATAGAGCTTTTACCGCGGTTGCAAATCATGCTAGTTCCATAGAGGGATGTAAGTTTATTATATCTTCGCGGCAAATCGGCTTTTTTTCTGATGATTATGATGATAATTTTAGAATATTTTCCTTGCTGGATTTTGATGAAAAAGCGCAAAAAAAGTTTATAGAAAAATATTTTTCAAAATTTACGTCACAAAAATATATAGATTATAAAAACAAATTAATTCAAATCCTAGATAGCCAGTCAAATATGGTTATATCAAAATTGGCAAAAAGTCCAATTTTGCTGTCTTTGATATGTGTTACTCCAGATATAGATAATATTAAAAGCAAAGCGCAATTATTTCAGAACGCTATTAATACTCTTTTATTTAACAGAAATATCAAACAAAGAGAAGCCCAGGAATTATTTATTGAATTTTTAAAAGATTTAGCTGTTGTTTTTTTTAAACTTGATAAAGCGGAATGTTTCGACGATAAAGAGCTTGAATTTTATGCGGAAAGATTCTGCAATGAGCACGCGAATAATCCATACTGTGGACAATTAAAAAATAATTACTTAAATTGTGGGTTGTTCGACAAGAGCGAAAAGGCAAATTCGTATAAGTTTGCTCACCGGACAATTTGGGAATATCTGGTTGCTGTCGGTATGCAAGGACGAGATAGAGATGAAATATATAGCCGTTCAAATATGGCAGTATGGGAAGAGCCGATAAAAATGTTTGTCTCTCTTATTGGACTCCCCGAGGCGAAAGAAGTTATTGAAAATATATGGAATGAAAATAAAGCTTTAGCGTTAAATTGCATGAATGAATTTGTTCCGTTTCCTACAGATATTTTAGATAAATTGTATGGTGGATTGGCTCGGCGAGAAAAATTGAGTTTAATTGCAACATTAAGAAATAGCTATGTACACTATAATGGCTCGTATAAAACACCTATAGTAAATACCATAAATGAAACATTGGCTTTAATTCATACTGTGGAAAAAGATTGTGAAGTTGTTTATTCATATCTTGAATTTCTTACAGAATTCAGTAAGGAAGAAAGAATTTTTTCAACCTTGTTGGCGAATTTTTTGCAATTAGATAAAATGGATGCTCGAAGGCAACTACTTAAGTCGTATGGGTTGGAATTTGTGAAGGTTGAACCAGGTAAATTTTATATGGGACGCAATGTATTAAATAGCCCAGATGGACATGCTGAACAAAATGGAAAATATATTGTTGTTGACGCATATGAAATACCTGAACACCCAGTGAGAATTAGTTCGCCTTATTGGATATCAAAAACATTAATCACAAATAAAATGTATTTTGAAAGTGGTTTCCCGTATTGCGATATATCACATAAATCTAACCCGTATTCAAATACACCTAATCAGCCAGTAAATTTTGTTAATTGGTATGAAGCAATGGTTTTTGCAAAGTGGATTGGTTGCACCCTGCCCTCTGAAACAGAATGGGAGTATGCGTGTCGTGGAGGAGAGGGGGGAAGCGATTTTATGACTGACAATTTGGAAGATCTTAAAATTCAGCTTGATCAAAAAGTTAATTATGCTGGAGATAAAACAAATAGGACACGACCAGTTATACCAATTAACCCGCAATTTTCTAATTCTCTTGGATTAGTTGATATGATTGGGAATTTAAGGGAATGGTGTATAGATTGGTTTGATGAGGAATTTTATTTAAAATGTAGTGTTGACTCTTATCCGTCATACAAAATGGATATATTAGGAAAAACTCAGGTATCATATTTTTGGAGAAAGGACGTGGATGGGGTTAGGAGACCATACCTGCTGGATGAGAATGAGGTCGCACAAGACATGACAGTATTTACTTTCGATGATAAAGGTTACTGTGTGGACCCTGTTCAAAGTTCTATAGAAAAGATAGAAGCAAAAAGTTTGCGTGGTGGTTGTTTTGATTGGAGTATCTCAAATTTACGACCAACATATAGAAACCACAATCCCGCAAACAATGTATATAAAGTTAATGGCTTTAGATTGATTTATAAGGAGGAAATAAAATAATGTCAAAGATTCTAATCGGTATCATTGGAACAGGTGTTGGAATACGTACTCATTTAAAGGGGTTTAGAACTTTGGATGAGGCGGAAGTTATTGCTATTTCAGGGAGTTCCTATGATAGAAGCAAGCAATTTGCTGAAGCGTACTCTATTCCTAGAGCTTGCAAGGATTATAAAGAGTTGTGTGATATGAAAGATCTAGATTTGGTATGCGTTACAACGCCAAATCGATATCACTATGAAATGGTTCGCTATGCTTTGGAAAACAATAAGAATATTATATGTGAAAAGCCACTTTCAGACAATATAGATGAAGTTAAAGATTTGATAGATAGAAGTAAAAACTATTCTAAGATATGTATTGTTGATCATCAGTTAAGATTTAATCCATATATAGAAAAGATAAGGACATTAATTAAGAGCGGTGTATTAGGAAAGGTATATTCTGTAAAAATTAATCAGCAGGGTTCTGGTTTTGCAAATTATAATGCCGCCTGGAGCTGGAGTTTTGAAGGTGAGTCAGGTGGTGGAGTAAGGCTAGCTATGGCATCTCACTTAACTGATTTAATACAATATTGGTTTGACTCGCCCAAGCCGATATCTGTTAATGGATATTTAAATCCTATAACGAAGGTACGAAATGATAAGTTTAATCAGCCGCGTGAAGTTATAGCGAGCACTGTTTGTAATGCGCAAATTAATTTTGAGGATGAGTTGACTGCTATTTTCACTATAAATGCTGGCTCATATATGGAATCTAGATTTGATATATCCATATTTGGGGATAAAGCAGAATTAGTATTCTCATTACAAGATAAGCTTCATTTATATTTGCGTGAAGTGGTAGGAAAAAAGCAAGTCGTTGAAGTGGAAGGCGTGTTTGCTGATGAGGTGGAAAATAAAGCGTCTATTTTTTCTGGATCGTTTAGATATTTAGCGCCTAAAATTATTAAAGCTATTCAAACAGGCAACTTGGATGAATTAAATATAGCTGCTCGTTTTGTTGATGCAGAATATAACTTATGTATACTCAATGCAATAAAAGAGTCAGCAAATAATGGCACTTCTGTAGTTATTGGTAAATCGGTAAATAATTATGTCTAATTTTAAGCGAACACAATTAAATCCATTTTATCTTAATGGCGAAAGAGCTATGGTATCTCTTGGGCCATTAACAGAAAAAAAATATTGTCCATATAGTTGTGCTTTTTGTTATGTGCAGGATGATTTTGGTTCTTACGTTAGTTTGGACTTGGATGATATAATAAATTTCCTTGTAGTAAACAGAAACAAATATAATATCATATACGTTAGTGGAGATACGGATTCGTTCGCTCCACCTCGTACGGATAAAGGTGTTCAGTTATTGAGTATGATTTCGCAAAGTGTGGAATGCGATTTATTATTTACGACGAGAGCGGTACTTCCTGATTTCGTATTAAATAGACTTTCTGAAATCGCAGATAGACAACGCAAAATTAACAAACTACTGATAGCAGCAACGAGTATAACTAGATATAGCGAAGAAGTTGCATATCTTGAGCCTGCTCCTATACCATCGCCGGACGAACGGATTCAGCATATGAAGAACATGAAGGCTTTGGGAGCAGTGACTATGTTGGGATTGAGACCATTTTTACCCATGGTAAATGTTAATGATTATATCGCTATTTTAGATAAAATTCATCCATTTTTAGATATCGCTCTGGGTGAACGTTTCTATTTTATTAGAAATGGAAATATACAGAAGCGTGTGTTCCCTAATGGAATACCGAAGGAAATTGAAAAAGAGATTAAACGAGGGCAAAAGATGTATTTTGATGATAATCAATCATATTGGGATACATGGTCTTCATTAAGCGTAGAAAGAACTGTTGCAGAACATTGCCGCAAGCGAGGCATTATTTTTGCAATGCACAGCACAGAAGCTTTAGAAGAGTACAGGAAAACATTATGAATTTGGTTTAAGAAAAAGCTGCAGTGAAGGATAGTGATAATTTAGTTTGTCTGAATAAGATGATGGTCGATGATGGTGATAGTATAAACCAAAGAATATAAACGGACTAAAAACCCAAATGAAACAATTTCTATTATCAACTTATTTGACTTACGTTTTGTCGTTGATGTTATTAGGATAGGATATGTTTTTATTAATATAGAGCAAATCTTTTTTATTAGAGATTTTTTATGTTATAAAGGAATACCGAAGAAAAGGATATGGAACGGAAGCTTTTGAACAAATAACAAAAATTTTGAAAACGACTGATATTGACTTAAAAGTATTAGTGCAAAGCATAATCTGGTTTAAGTTTTGGATTAGTTGTGGATTAGTCCCATATGAAGCTACAATGCATTATCGTGAGAATAGATAGCATCTATCTAGTAGATGTAGCAGATAGGGGATGCATATTTTATAAAGCAAATTAGTGTCAAGTATAAAAATTTGAATTATTAGTGAAATAACGATTTGGATTATTTGGATTATATAGCTAAATATTTATGTTGGAAATTGAAAAGCGAATTTTTGGTGATATTAGTAAATATCATGGTAAAGTAAAACTTTTTTGGGATATGGACGGTACATGCGCGAGTATGGAAATGCATATGCTTCAAAATAAAACAGATAGGGGTTTTTTCTATTGTAAAAGACCGATAAAAACGATAATTAACAAAATGGAAAAATTCCAGAAATCAGGAGCAGAGACATATATTTTAAGTTTTTGTGGATACAATTATCAAAAAGAGGATAAAATGAAGTGGCTTCAAAAATATTGCAAATTTATTGCACCTGATAACATAATAATTATTCCTCGAAAAGAGAACAATGTTAAGAAGGCTGAATCGAAGCAAACATTGAAAGCGCAATATTTAAGAGACTATGTAGTAGATTCAGACATTGTATATATGATTGATGATAACGAATCAGTATTGCTTGGTACAAAAGAAGAATTGCCATTCATTAATATTGTAAGCCCCATCGATTTTATTGAATAATTTTGTGAATTTTTAAAATAGTCATAAAGGAGATCAAAATGGAAAAAGAAATTTTTGAAAAAAGACCAATAATTATTAGTGCATGGATTTGTGCAGGAAAGACATATTTAACAAAGAAATATGATAATGTAACAGAACTACCAAGCGGAGATTATAAATATATTTTAACTGAAGAGCAAAAAGCGGTTGTTAATAAAGAAAGTCTAAAGTCAACTAAACGGGCTATTAATCCAGCATGGCCTCAAAATTATTATGACGCGATTCTTGAAGAAGCTAAGAGTGGACGATATGAACTTATTCTTATTGCTCCCTGCATGCCATTTGAGGAAATGCGTAGTTATGGGATAGAATTTATTTTGGCATATCCAGATCCTGCTTGTAAGGAAGAATATAAAAGACGAGCAATAAGTAGGGGTGCAAATGAGGACTTTGTCAAACGAGTCGATACCACTATCGAATCTGATTATGCTGATTTTTTAAAGCAGCCAAACGAAAAGATAACCCTTCAACCAGGAGAATATTTGGAAGATGCATTGATTAGAGTGGGGATTTTGAAAGATAGAAGGTAAATGGGAATTTACTGGACAAAAATAGCCCTTTTTAATATAAAGTATTTTATTAAATAACAAAGGATAGTAAATGGGCGGCAAAAGAAAAATAATAATTGAACTGGATGGACAATGGGTATTGTCGCATCGTGATGACGAGATTTTACCCATTACCGCAATAGAAAGCGAATTAAAGGCTCTTGACGTGTTTGAATGCGATGAGGGTTCTTTAACTTCGCTTTTTATTTTATTTGACGAAAATAAGATAGGCGCGGAGGAAGCTAAAAGCAAGATTGAGAGGGCTTTCCTAAGCAAATATCCTCAGGAGAATATTAAAGAAATCCTCTCTATACAGATAGAAGATTACGAGGAAAGTTTTGAGGAGCCTGAAATTGGAGAAGAGAATGAAGAATCAGAGCCAAATGAACCGAGGCAGAAGGAGCAAAAGGCGGACGTCCTCCAAAGAATCAATTCTCTTGTTGGGGCAGCAGAGTTTAAATCGCTTGCAAAAGAGATAGCAGAGCTCTCCCCTGAAATTAAGCGGGCGGGCACTTATGAAGTCTTTTTCAATCAGTGCTATTTGTTCTCTATCGGAGAAGGACGCGGACTGACTACATACCTTACACTATTGGCACAGCTGATAGGCGATCTTGGTTTATGCAAAATGAACGCCAACCCTGTGCGCGAGGAAAAATTAGAGGCTTTCCGTGACGGGATAGAGCCGTTTGAAGATGCAATGCGTGCGCTTGGCAATGGCGATAGGAAGAGCGTTAAACTTTTGTGCATCGATATCAGCGAGTGGATGGACAATACAGACAACAGATTTTTTAAGCAGTTTCTGCGTATTGTCGAAAAACATTCCGAGGAATTTATTGTTGTGTTCAGGGTTCCGTTCGTGGATAAAGACGTGTTGGCAAGAATACGCTTTTCGTTAAATGATTTGCTCAACGTAAGAACGATTTCGTTTCCTCCTTTGAACCGAAACGAAATAAAAGAATTTGCCGAGGTCGAATTAGACCGCTTCAAGTTCTCATTGACGAAAAATGCGTGGGACTGCTTTTTCGAGCGCATTTCAGAAGAGAAGAGCGACGGCAAATTTTATGGCATAAACACAATAAAGAAAGTGGTGAAAGAGCTGGTCTATTATAAACAGCTCCAGAATGCCCGCACAAAGAAAACCGACACGGTCATCGGTAAAAACGAGGCGAAAAATATTTGCAGCGGCACCGATGATTCCAATCTTTCCGGGTTTGAAATGCTATCCAAACTTGTCGGCAGTGAGAGTATTAAAAAGCGCATAGAGGAAATTATCGCGCAGATAGATCTGTCGCTAAAGGATAGTTCGGTGGAGCGCCCGTGCATACATATGCGCTTTGTGGGAAATCCCGGTACGGGCAAAACTACGGTCGCCAGGATAATCGGCAAGATTTTAAAGGAGAAGGGCGTTCTCCGCATAGGAAACTTCTATGAGTATGCCGGACGCGATTTCTGCGGCAGATATGTCGGTGAAACGGCTCCCAAAACTGCCAGCATCTGTCGTGATGCATATGGTTCGGTACTCTTTATCGATGAGGCGTATTCGCTCTATCGCGGCGATGATAATTCGAGAGACTACGGAAGGGAGGCTCTGGATACACTCATTGCCGAGATGGAAAATCACCGCAACGACTTTGTCGTAATTATGGCGGGGTACACCGACGATATGGACAAGCTGATGGAGGGTAATATGGGATTGGCAAGCAGAATGCCTTACACCATAGAGTTCCCCAATTTCACCCGCGAGCAGCTCTATGAAATTTTTGAATCAATGGTCAAAGCCAGATTCAGATACGACAAGCAACTGCTTACTATCGCCCATGAGTATTTCAACAATCTGCCGGATGAAATCATACAGGCAAAAGAATTCAGTAATGCACGTTTTGTGCGTAATTTGTTTGAGCGCACGTGGGCAAAGGCAGCAATGCGTTGCCAGCTCAGCGGCAAACAGGGTATTGTGCTGACAAAAGACGATTTTGAACATGCGAGCGCAGACAAGGAATTTGCGGTTAAAGCAACAAAAAAGACCAGAATTGGCTTTTAAAATATGATTTGGAGGTTAGTATGGCTGACAAAAAAGAATTAAAGCAGGCACAGACAGTGTT
>DVIU01000072.1 GCA_018711035.1 Candidatus Scatousia excrementigallinarum | reverse complement strand
TGAAAATTGATTGCGCTTTCGAACAGAGAAATGGAAGTTATCATACTCTTCAAATGCACCGTAATCAAAGTTTTTGCCGTCAAAAAGTATTTTTGACTGATATTCCAAAACGCCGCTGACTAATCTTGATTTATACGCGATCTCTCTATCCAACACGGGATAATCCATAGCATCGTCCCATACATGACAATAAACAGTAAAATTACGGAATTGTACTCGCGCCCCTGCGACATGAATATCGTTTTGCGTGTATCCGAGTGAAAAAAGTCTGTCAAGGAGTTCTAACACGACAAAACTTTCATGCGTATTCAAAGACAATTCTGTCTTTTCGGTAAACACCGTTTGCTTTTCCGCATCGATTTCCACACATGTACCGTTTTTATACTCTTTTCGGTATAAATCGGGTGCGTATTCATAAAACCGCATCGCCCAATACAGAGCCGTGTATTTCATGTTTTTACTGAGGCGTAAATCACTTAATGACGTCATATCGTTTCCCATATGTTTAATATTTTATCTACAACTTCGTCAGGCGTTAAATCGCTTGTATCTATAACGACATGCGGCAGAGCAAATTTTTTGCAGAAAAAAATCATCCGCTTACTGACTGTTTTAGTTTTAACCGCTTTTTGAATATCGCTGTCATTCGGATCACGTGATTTCAATCGCTCTATCACCGTTTGCTCGTTCGCAGTCAAAATGACGGTCAAACGAGGCTTCCCAAGTTTTTTAAGCAGAAGTTCATATACATCTTCGTTCGTTTCTGTTCCGCTCCATGCATAATTGGATGCAAGATGGCGATCGGTGATAATGTTTTGATCCTTGTACATTTCATAGAGATAAAGACTCCCGAGCCCATAAAAAAGTGCAGTAAAATCTCTGTTCGGATTCCTGTTTACCTGATCGCGTATTCTGATATATTCCTCAAAACTTTCCTCTGTTTTATCAAACAGCAGGTGAAGAGGTTTTTCTACAAAGAAAAAACCCAGCCGCTTTGCAAGCAACTTGCAGGTCGTCGATTTTCCGATCCCGTCCATTCCTTCGATCGATAAGTGTACCATCTGTTTTCTCCGTTAATTTGCCTTCCTCGTTTTCGCCTCATGCTTTTTGCCGGATGTGAAGTAATCCTGTATCTCAAGGTATCCGCTCACGCGGCGGATGCGCGTGATATGTGAGCTGTTGCAGACGGGGCACACATCGAATGTTCCGCTTGTACCACATTCTGCGCAAACGTCTTTGGGATAGTTAAAACCAAGATAATGTACGCCCGCTTTGATTGCGATTTCTACAAGTTCGTCAAGCCCCTGCGGATTTCCGATTGGTGCCTCTGCAAGTTCGACATAGCTAATACATCCGCCGTTGCAGTAGGCATGGAATTTCCCTTCTTTTTCGATTTTTTCCCAAGCCGGAATTTTACTGTCCACTTCAACGTGAAAAGAGTTCGTATAAAATCCTTTTTTGAAAATGTCCGACTTGAATTTTGTTTGATCAATTTCGACGAACCTTCCGCTGATAAGTTCACCGCTTGTCGCTAAAAGAGAAAAATTCAGATTATATTTTTCTGCTTGTTTATCGGTATATCCGCGCATAAAAGAAAGCATATTGAGCGCAGCATTATAGATTTTCTCGTTGTCCCAAAATTTTCCACCGAAAATGACGTCGAGCATCTCGCTTAATCCTATGAATCCGATAGACAGCGTGCCGTGCTTAAAAACTTCAGGAAGACCTGTTTTATTGATATTTCCGCACAGAAGGTCGTATTGTTTCAAAGTGGGGAACAAATCTATGTCTTGCATACACGTCTTGTGAAAGCGGTCGAGCAAAATTTCCGTAACTGTATCCGCAGTAGAGAGCCATTTTTCTTTACATTTCTCAAATAACTCGTCTGATGGTAAGTCAGGATGATCTTTAACAGTTTCAAAAGCGAGGCGCGGCAAGTTAATTGTGATATTATCGATATTGCTTCTTCCGATAGCACCCGATTTACCGAATCTGTCTGTAACGACGCGAGTTCTGCATCCCATAACGGACAACAATTCCGGAGATGTATCTTTATCCATTTCACAGTCGCAAAGCAAGTATGTCGGGATCATCTTTTTGCCCGTACACTCTAACGCTTTTACGAGCAAATCATAGTTTCTGTCTTGCGGATTGCGATTAATGCCTTTTGCAACCTTAAAGATAATATTTGGTTTATAAATAAGTTCGCCCGCTTTGTAAAATTCATCTATTAGAGTGAAAGCTAAAAATCTTGCGAAATCATTTTCGGTAAGCCCGATATTGAACGAAATATAATAGCTTGTCTGTCCCATCCGTGTATGCGTATTGTTACACCAAATGATAAGATCGCGGATCGCGGCGCAAAATATTTCTTTGTTGTTTTTATAATCGACGTTCAAAGTTGTAAAAATACTTGCGAAGTCGTTATCGAAATTGGCAAGAGCCATGCCGCCGCTCTGCTCATTGCCGACTCGTTCAAATAATTCTTTTAAGAAGTCAAAGACGCCGAGAATGGTCTGGATATTCGATAGTCCGGCAAAATCCGAATAAGGGAATGCCTTTAGAATGTCAAATGTCAGACAATTATACGTTAATCCGTAAGCATCGAGATCATGGATATGAATGTATCCTTCGCGGTGTAGCTTAGCCCATTTTTCGTCAAGAGAATTCAGAACAGACTCTTTCACTGCCTTTTCTCCGATATTATATATGCTGCCGACATAGCTTTTTCTGTTGGCTGCATTGTCATTTTTATTCTGAAGTTGCATGACTGATCTCCGTAAAAACTTGATTGATAGACCCGACAAATGGAGTAGTTGTCGTTTTTAGTTCTTCTATATAGGGCCCATATTTCAAATAGTGTATTTTATCAAGGATCTTTGGGGGGACTTCGCTTATGTCGTGCCCGGTATATAGGCAAATATCGAAGTCGTATAAGAGAGTAATAAGTTCATAGACGGCGTCTGCTTGCATTAAAGGCTCTCCGCCGGAAATAGTAAGTTCTTTATTAAAGCAACTTTTCCGCAATGTGTCCGCAAGTTCTGCAACTGTAATCCGAATCCCTTTGGCAATATCCCAAGTTTCTTTATTGTGGCAACCCTTACAATGCAGATCACAGCCCTGCAAGAACAGTACTGTTCTGTACCCAGTACCGTCGCAAAGAGACGGATTCTTCATGATCGAATTGATGCAAATTATTTGTGATGAATTATTTTGTTTCACTGTATCAAATCCCCCCTCAGATTATTTTTATCAAGTCGTCGCTTTTGTTTATTTGCAGAAGCTGCATATAGAATTCCACCAAGCGATGCGGAAACGCAACATTTAGTAACCGTATCGGTTGTTCCCGTCCGAGCAAAGATATAACGATATCTCCACGGCGAAGCGTTGTATCATCTGCAACGGAAACGGATTTGATTTTTTCTATCGGAAGATAAATAACGTTGCTGGCTTTTTGATATGTCTGAATGATCAGATGCGTATTATTTATTTCACCGATCTTGATGCCGTAGGGCGCTTTGTATGCTTTTGCAAAGAATATAAGATGGATAATTGCCGTTGGCGTCACAATAAATGAAAGAATGCCAAATATCGCCCCGATTATATATAGCGGAGTAATTGATAGGCTAAATCCGACAGAAAACAGTACAACTGAAATTAGCAAAATTGAAAGGATGGCGATCCAAATCGAAAATTTGATATAATCCTTTTTCCCCAATCGGTACTGATATATATCGTAGCGTATTTTGGTGTTGATCGTTTTCTTTAAGCCCGAAGTAACTTGGTGGAGAACGCTTTGCAGTATCTCTGTATCGTTCAAATCGACCGATTCATTCAAAAGCACATCGAACGACACGTCTAAAACCCTTGCTATATCTCGGATATTGTCAAGCTTCGGCTCAAATTTGCCATTTTCCCAATCGGATACAGTCTGTCTACTCACGCCATCGGTGGTCTCTGAAAGAGAATAACCGAACTCTTCCTGCGATAGTCCGCGTGCTTTTCTTAATATCCTTATTTTTTCAGATAACTTCATTGTTTTGCCTGTCCTTTTTACAAAATCAGCCGCTGACGTAATCGCGCTTCTTATATAAGCGGGAACAATTTATCCTTTGTCGTAATAACTTTACACTATTTTGTCTAAGAAAGCCACCGAGTGCAGCATGGAATTTTGTCAGGTACGACCCGACATCAAGTATATTATAGCAAAAAAGCATGTTTTTGACAAGAGTACTTTTATGCTATTTCAAACATGCATCGTTTGTTCTTTTAAATAAATCAATTCTTGAAGAGTTTTGGGCATGAAGCCAATTACATCTGCCCCGCAATTGAGATGTCGCGGAAGGGATGGTATGATTTTCGTAGCTATATCTCGCGGATTATTGTGTATATGACCAAATACATGATAGCCGTTGTATATTGAATTCTCATAACTTAAAAGAGGATAATGACAGAGTGTTACACTATGTACGCCGTCCTTAATCGTACAGATTGTTGCCGTGGACTCAAAGTACTGTAGTGCCTGCTCGTTAAGACAGGCATCATGATTGCCCAAAATAAGTATTTTTTGACCATTTAATTGTTTCAGCGTTTTAATGGCTGTTTGATTATTTATGGCGAAATCGCCTACTACATATACTACATCGGTGCCTCCGACTTGCTTATTCCACAGCGAGATCATCGTATCATCCATATCATTAACAGAATGGAACGGACGCTTGGCTAAACGCATAACTCTTTCATCCCCGAAATGACTATCTGAAATATAGTATATCATTTCAATTCTCCTAAGCAAAGATATTGTTATCATCCCCCGTAGAATCAATAGGTTTATCATTCCAAGAGTTATCGGTTAAAGCCGATGAATAATACTCTTGTATTTTTCTTTCTTGATCGATATTGTGAAGGCGCGTAATTTGTTGTCTATACATCATGTATTCTTTTGTTCTTTTATATTTCTTTTCGATAAAAACGGGCATATAATGAACACGAGATTCAAAATTTTCGATTTGCCGTTGTTGTTGTATGTTGTTGCAATGGAGATATGCATCGAGATTATTAGCATCTTTTAATTTCAAGTAACTATCAAAAGAAATTTCCCAAACATTTAAAATTGCTTTTTTATAGTGATGCTTTACACGTGGATAAGAGCGTACCTTTTCTGCTGCTTCTTTTCCGTTTATGGCTATAACCGGAAAGCTGATCGGGATATATTTTCCTTTGCCGACATGACCGCACATAGCTTGAACTTCAAAATATTTTTTCATAGCTATTCCTCCTGAGATTGTGCCTATATTATAGCAAAGTTAAGATATAAAATTAATTCTATTTCAAAACTTTTTTTGTTTCCATTATGGCATTTTTATTGATTATTATCCTAATTTATGTTACCATGTAGGAAACAACATATAAAGGAACTCAACTATGGCTATTTACGACCCAGTCAATTTAAGCGAACATATCAACTTGAATATCACTCATCTCGCACAAAAAGTATTGGATAGCGATCGGTTAATTTTTGGTACAATCCAAGGAAAAGGTTTGTCCTTTGGTACGCTTGTGAACACCATTATATCTTCTTACGATAATGATTTTCCGTTGACGGAATCTTTAATAAAGAAAAAAGATTATCAGTCGTATATAAAAATGCGCCTAAGCAAAACTGCTATAGACGCATTGATTGATTATTCAGAAACCGAGTATCCGTTTGGAGGGAAATATACTGTTACTCAATATATCAAATGCGTGATAGAAAGTTATGCGCGAACCAGCTTTCTTGAAAGAGAAAAACTTGTTTTAAAAAAGACAGTCATTGAGCCTATTGAAAATGCTATTCATAGAGGCAAAGCAATAAAAATCAATTTTGCTGGTAATGACATCGAAATTTCCCCATATAAAATAGTACCATCAAAAGAAGGGACTTTTCAATATTTAATTGGGACTGTAAATGGAGAATGGAAGTCTTATCGGCTTTCGAGAATCAATTTTTTAAAAACAAAAGGCACGGCGATCCTGCCAGCTACTGATATGGTAGATGAAATTCTTGCTGAATTTGGTGCAACCTTTTTTGGAGAACCGTTAATCGACATAAAAATTCGATTCACCGCAAAGGGGCTCTTGCGTTATGAGTATTCGGTAATACATC
>DVIU01000071.1 GCA_018711035.1 Candidatus Scatousia excrementigallinarum | reverse complement strand
GCGTGAACATCAAAAACAATTGAAATATGCAGATTTTCCGAAAAAAGAACTGGATTATCTGGCGAATATTCATAATAACAGTGCGAAAAGTTTTTACGAAAATTGCGGAGGTTCTGTGTGCGAAATGTCTCTCGAAAGCGGAGTTTCGCCAAAAGGTAAATGCCTTATGCAAACTAAACACTGTCTTAAATACGCGTTTAATATGTGCAAAAGTCCTAAAAAACTGTTTCTTATTGATGAAAAAGGGAAAAAATATCCGCTCAAATTTGATTGCAAAAATTGCACCATGCTCGTCTTTGATTAATTGACTTTTATTCAAAAATACTTAAATAAATTATGCAGGATTTCATACAAAAGTATGAGTACGGAAATCCTGATTTAAGCTATAGTAAGTACGTAGAGTAATGTAAAATATTAGCGGATAGAGGTAGTCAGACAACAAATGGGGTTGAATTTAACCAATATTAACCAGCGGCCATATATCAAAGACGGCAGAGGTTCTGTTAAAAAGAAACAGGATGAAGATGCCTCTAAATCTGCTGCCCAAACCGAACGTGAAGAACAGGCAAAAGGTGACGCCAGAAGCCGCGGCCTCAGTTATGTTGAACATGAAGCACCTAAATATCAGGAGATTAAACCGGAACAGTGGCAGCAAATGTATACAAGGCCAGCTTCCAGGCAGTCTGACGGCGGTGCTGCTGCCTCTCATGAACAGGCAAAGCCGGTTCATGCTGCCGGAACTCCTCAAACACGCAGTTCAAATATTAATATTGCTCAAATACTTAAAGATTTTAGAAATACAGCCTCTGCAATCGCAACTCCTGACGATTTGATGGAGGAAGTTAACGGTTATCTTTCTCTGATTGACTCTCAGGTAAGAAAAGATAATCCTAATGTAAAGCTTATAAAATCAAATTTGAAAAATGCATCATCAATTCTTGACGGTTTTATTTCTACAACTCTGAATAAGGATTCAAAAGTTGTGGAAAATTGGGTTGATGCTCTTTTCTTGCAGCAAATTGATTTTAAATATAATGAAGAAGATATAAACCCTCAATTTCTGGTTAAATTCCCTGAAGGCTCTACTGATAAAACTAAGAAAACCAAAGAAACCGCGGATGAACAAACTCCTGTGACTGAAACTCCTGCTGTTGAAGAACAGCCGGAGCAAATTACTGTAAAAATCCCGCAGGATAAAGAACTTAAATCTTTGTTTATTCAATCTAAAAAACTAGCTTATGCAAATGAACCGAAAAAGGCAATAGAAACTTTCCAAAAAGCGTTGCAGCGTGCGGATGAAGTCGGCGACACCGAAACAAAATCTAAAATATATTATGAAATAGGCCAGATTTACGATAATCATGACCATCTTCCTCAAGCTTTGAAAAGTTATGACTTATCCATAAAAACTACTTCTGACAACAACGTTAAAACAAAAGCGCATTACTCAATGGCTCAGATTTATGACGATGCAAACAAAATTGAGCCTGCACTTGACCATTACTTTGTATCTGTCTCTTACGGAGGTGAGAGTGATAACCTTGCCGCCCAGTCAACTTCTTTAACAAGAATCGGCAATATATTTTCTGATATGTATGAACAAAACGCATTTGAATATTTCGGCGTTGCTAATGATTTGGTTTCCGAAACGGACAATGCTAAAGTGAAAGGTTTTGTTGCTGCAAGTACCGGTAGAGCTTACGAAAAGTTTGGGGAGCCGCAGGAGGCTTTGAAATCTTATTCAAATGCAGTGAAGAATTATACCGAAGCGGAATCTCCTTTGAAAGTTGCACAATATTATGTCAGCGCAGCGGATATAATGATAGATTATAACAGCATGGACAAAGCCCGCGGACTTTTGAAGAAAGCCCAAAAATTCGCTCAGAAAACAGAAGACTCAAATCTTATTAATGAAATTAATGACAGATTGAGCCAAATCGCTTAGTAGCTGGCTTTGTATCAGTCAGATTTATAATTAGCTATAGGGGGACTTATGTTCAATAAAATTAATCGTGGTTTAAATATGCAGACAAAAACGAGTATAATAATTGCTTTATTTATAGTTATAGCACTTGTTGTTATTTGTGACTTAAAACCAATAGAGCCGGCTTATACACGTGTAGCAACAATTTCATGTAATACAATTGGGCAGCTTATGTCTTGTAAAAAACAATTGTCAAAAGATATCGACTGTAAATCTAAATGTAAATTTTATGAAAAATTAGAAAAAATTAATATTAAAAAAATACTTCCAGCTTGGTTTAAAGTTATTGATTTGAATGGAATGTACACTTACATAGCTGCTGAAGATGTAATTTTTGAAAATACTCCTGAATTTGAGCAGGTTAAAAGTCAAAATGCCGACTATCATAATCATAATGAAACACAAAACAATAATGATATTGTTAGAAAGTGGGCTGAAGCTGAAACTGAAATTAAAAAAGTTTTTGTATCAACGGATATAAGACCCAATTTATATTGTTGTTATGTAAAACCACATATATGGAATGCATTTTCTTTTTCTCAGAAACAAAAGGTTTTCAGACTGTGTGGAGAATATGGAAAGTACAAAAGTAACCAATTAGGAGAAGAACTTTCTGAAATGCAAATTAAAACTAAAATAAAGAATTATGCAACACAAAAAAATTTTGCAGAATATAATATTAAAAAAGGAATTATAATAAAATAAAATTTGCCGTAATTTAGGTGTAATAATATTAACAAAGTAATTAGAAAACGCCTGATTTAAATAAAAAAGCTCCTTTTATAAGGAGCTTTTTTTATTACCAGATAACTTTTTCTATAAGTTCTATTTCGTTTCCGTCAGGGTCTTTGACAAATGCGATTTTCGTACCTTTTCCGTTTAAGTCAAACGGTTCATATAAATATTCATAACCGAGAGAGTGAAGTTTTTCACTAAATTCATCTAGCGATTTTACAGAAAATGCAAAATGTCCGAATGCTGAGCCGTTTTCGTAGCCGTTTTCCGGTGTTTCATCATTGTATGTTAATTCGATTTGGCAGCAGCCGTCTTCATCATTCAGGAAATATAGTTCGCAGTCATCAAGCCTTTTTTTCTTATCAAGTGTCATATTTAAAAGTTCTGTATAAAACTTTAAAGAAGCTTCAATGTCTTTTACTCTAATCATTGTGTGTAAAAATTTCATTTTTCTCCCCTCGTAATACTTATTATGATTCGTCCACATGAGATATTACACCACCTGAAGCGTTGTTGTCAATTACTATTGTATGACGGATAATCGTATGTGCCATAAGAAGAAGAAACGGGTTAATTTCATTAGTAGCTGACATATTAATTTTTGCTTTTGTTTGGTCTGCTTCAGGCCGTTCTAGCGGTGTGGATTTCGTTTCAAACGAAATGACGGACTGCATGGAATAATGTTTTTCATCACCTTCTATTCTTGCCATTAGTTCCTCTTTGGGAAATTTTTCCTGACATTCAATGTTCACATGTACGGAATTAGCTGTTTCCAGTATTAGCGTTGCTGTAACACGGCCAAAATTAATTGTTGAAATGGTTACAATAAGAATACTGTCGTTTTCTTCGCCTTTTTCTCCTGCTTCTATTTCTATGTCAAAACCGGTGCCTTCTGCCAGAGGAAGCCACGGAAGATAAAGGAGAAGCAGAGTTTTGAGTGTTTGCTGCGGATTTTCAGGAGAGGCAAGAGCAATACTTGCATTAATTAATTTTGCAGTTTCCTTCATACCTGATAAATCTGTTACACCCTGTTTTGCGGCGTTCGCCATACTTAATATAAGCTTTGTCACTGCGTCTTTACCGTTAGCCTGAATAAGGTTTGCGATATCTGCGAGATTAATCATACCGTTCGCATTGATTTGCAAGGTTTTTAATGATGTGGAAAGCTGGTTTGTAAGTTGTGATTTTAACATTGTCTGTAGTTCGCCTGTGGAAAGTCCCTGTAGCTGGGCAAGGATTTGCGCCTGAGTCTGGGAAAGAGCTTTACGGTTTGCCATTTCAAACATACGGTTGAATTGCATTTGGTTCAGGTTTTTTTGCAGCATAAACACAAACTCATTCAGATTCCTTGGTAGTTTCATTAAATCTTTAATGTAAGCAGCCGCATCTGAACCTCCCATCTGCCCCATTTGCGGGCTTGAAGACGGAGCCGAAGTGGGATTTGGTGTTGCAGCAGGCTGTTGCTGTGGTGTAAACGACTCGGCAGACTGGTTTACATTTGCATTATTAACTGAACTGCCTCTTACCTGTTGCGGCCGGTAGTTCATAAACCTTGAAATCATATTGCCCAGATTAAAGTTATCCACATGTTTATATTAAATGATTTTCCAAATAAAGTCCAGTTTAGTAATCAATTTTACCCTCTGCCAATACTTTTGCAGTACATGAACTTCCACTGTAAACTGTTGTACTTTTCGGGTCACAAGCAATATTATTGTCTATACCGGCCGGTATAAGTCCTTTATTTGTTAAAATAAAAGCAAAAATATCGCGGCCTATTGTATTAGGTTTTTTATCGCCGTTTGCATCTATCCAAAAGATATAGGTAGGTTTATTGTAATTTGAACCAAACAACTCTTTTAGATTAGTTGTACCATGATCATCAATACTTATATTTGTGCCGTCTGCCAGTTTAAATATAAAGATTCCAGCACCTATTCCTATTGAGTCTCTTCCTACTTCTTTTCCTCTAAGGTTTTTGGTTTTACCCTTATGCCAGCATCCGGTTTTGTCTTCGCATTCTTTTATAACTTTAAGTTCGGGTCTGATTCTTTCATAAACATTTTTCATATTCGCAGGAGTCCCGCCTCCTTCAGGATTTCCTCCCGAGTTATCAATTTCCCACGTTTCGAAAAAACCTAATTCAAGCTGTGATTTAATTAACGCTTGTGATAGTATGGAATAATTTTTTTTCAGTTTTGCAATAATTTCCTTATCGTTTTGCTTTTGTATAAGAGATGGTAATGTCATTGCCGCAACAATACCTATTATGCCCAGTGTGATTAATACTTCTGCAAGAGTAAATGCACTGGCATTAGATTTGCCCCCCCCCCCCTGTTAGAAATTCAGTCGTAGTCTTGATTTTCATGTTTTGTCCTCCTTCTTTTTTAAGCCAAGTACGATTGCGGATAGTTGTAATCCTCTTTAAATCCAAGGTGTCTGTATAGTTTCAATGCCTGGAAATTATTCGTTTCTGTTGTTGTATTAACTTCTGTTATATTGCGTGTTCCGTTTTCTGACATACTGATAAGTTTTTTAAGAGAATTTGCCAGCATAAGCTTAGACAAACCTTTGCCCTGATGTTCTTTTTTCAGGCCGAAAATCGGGATATTTGCAATCTGTCCGCCTGTAAGATTCATAAAACAAAAGCCTGCCGGTTTTCCGTTATGAAGCAGAACAGTTGTTGCTTGCGGCAAAAATTCCGCATAAACATCTTCTACAATTTTGTGAATAATATCATTTGTTCCTTCCAGTGTTTTGAATCTCGGGTCAAACAATGCGTCTGCACTTTCTTCAAAAGCTTCATTAACAACCTTAACTGCATCATTAAAATATTTATTGTCCCATTCTGTTATACAGTATTCATAAGGCAGAGGCTCAGGCTCATACATTTTGAAGATTTCTTTTGAATTTGTACCGAACA
>DVIU01000070.1 GCA_018711035.1 Candidatus Scatousia excrementigallinarum | reverse complement strand
ACCTATCTTTCAATATAAATATGTAGGACTCACTAATAATGCCGAAGCGGAAATGTTTCATGGGTTTTACCTCTCTTACGGTCAACTTACCGATTCATGTGTAGTTCCATATCCTTCAAAGATGGAAAATTATACATTTGTTCACACTTTGGAATATGGTATGACCGAAGACTATTACCTTAAAGACGTTTCATTTGGAGCTTCACTATTCAACGAGCAATCGCTTAACAGAGGTGATAGCGGATATGATCCATACAATGATTACGGTTCCTATTTCACTGGATTTGATTATTCCTATCAAGGAAAATATCGTGAATATGGTGAATTTAATGGAGCAGATTTAGGTTGGAATATTGCCGATAGCGTGTTCTATTGGTTAGGTTATTTTGATGCGGTGCCTGTTGTCGGATCGGTTACATCAGTATTAGGTCAAATTTACTCGACTGTGTCATTGGGCAAAGGATGGATTGATTTTGCTGTTGATACATATAATGCTGTTGAAGGAGAAATTAAGTCTACAGAAAACAAACTAACAGCAACTTGTTATTATCAAAACAGAGACGACCAATTAAAATATTATAAAGACGAAAAAGGAAATCCTGTACTAACCAAGACCGCTACTTTAGTCGTAGATTCAGGGACAGAAAAAAGTATATGGTACGGCGTAGGCGACAATGTAACGGCGTATTTTTCAATCGGACATTCCGCATTAAATGGAAAAATTCCGAACCACACTCGCTTTACCAACCAATTAGGTTTACAGATCGTGAGTTCAAATAATGATGAGGTCGTTGCTGCAGGAAGCACCATCATTAGCGATTCTTTAAGAGAACAAGAAACGAAAACACTTACGCTTGACGAGTCAAGCGATATCTATATGTTGCCAGAAGGTGGAGATAAATTTACTTTTGATGCTGAATTTGCCAGTGATTATAATATACAATTTGATACAGATTCGAATGTGGATGTCATTGTGAACGGTCAAACTTATCACGGCAAAAATTTTGATATAGATGTTTCGGTTAGGAGCGGTGAAAGAATTGATATAACTATCGCAGGCAATGAGAAAGGAATCCATACTCCCATTTCGGTAACACCAAGTACAAACCTTACAGGTATGAACATCCCCGGTAATGAATATTATTTGTTAAAAACAAATGAATTGTCCGGAGTAACAAGCCTCACAACAAGCAATGCAAACATTGTTATCAGCGGATTTTATATTAAAGGGGATGATGGGCTCATTTTATATGATGAATACGGTTCTATTACCGAAACGAATGAGATTTCATATCCTTTTCCGGACGATGAAAGTTATTATATCGTTCTGCATAATAAAACTGGCAGTTCAAAATCAGACATCAGCATAAATATTGCAGAAATTCCGACGATCACGGAAGGTAATCCGAAAAGTTTAGAATTGCTGAGCAATTACAGTTATTATGAGTTTCGCACAGGTTCGACTGGCGGTCGATATGTTCAGACTGTTTCGGGAACTGAAACAGATGATTTAAGATACAAAGTTTTAAACCAAAATTTTGATCCGATCACAAACGGCTACAGTTATGTTGACGGAGAATATATTATGTCGTTTTCTCCGAATACGACTTACTATATTGCGATAATTTCGGATAAGAAAGACACTGCTTCTGTCACTATCAACAGGGAATCGAAAGCATATCAATGGCAAATCTCCGGCGGAAAATTCGGAAACGGTTATATAACCTATGATCGAGAAATTTATGCCCCGAGAGGAACGTCATATATATTGGAATTTTTGGTAAACGGCATAGTCGTCGATACAAACTATTACAGCGAAGATGATGTGCATAACTATTTCGGTGGATATGATATTTCTGTTAATCAGTCCGGGGTATTAAACATCCCCTCATCTACGCCGGTCAGAGGTTCCGGTATTACCGTATACGCGAAATATAATAATGAAGCGTCATACGATCATAGTTTAAAATTGATTCCTGACTTTGCCGACAAGTTGAACGTTATTACAAAAAATATGGAGTCAACGTTAGGATTTTCCGTTTCTGTCCCCAAATATGTAAAGACAGTTCATTATACTTTATCTGTCGGCGGGAAAGAAGCTTCTTTCACAAGAAGTATTTCAAATTATAAAGCAGTAAACTATATCACTGAGGACATCCAATCGAATTATAATACAATGGGGTATAGCGGAATCGGGAATATCACTATAACCATAGACAGACTGGACGTTGTGACTGCGGTAAACAGCACATATTCTTACAACTGCAATTACTCTGCACAGGTTCATAATCTTTTTGGCGGAGGAGACGGTTCGGCAAGCAATCCGTTCACTTTGTCGTGTTACAGACACCTCAATAATATGAGAAAAGCCGTAAAAAATAGTCGGTTGGACTATAATTTCAAAATGACAAGCGACATTTTAATGAAACAAACGGAAACAAATTATTACTGGGATGCTTGGTGGGAATTGATTCCCGCAACATTTTATGGCGTGTTTGACGGCAACGGCTATCAGATCAGACGATTAAATTTAGTTATGCCTACCGACGGTTCGACGATAGATTCGTATTATGGATTATTCAGAATCAACCGAGGAACCATTAAAAATCTTAAATTGTACGAAGGTGGCACGAATACATATAAGCAAATGGGTCAGGATACGACAAAAACGATTTATGTCGGAATGATAGCGGGAAAGAACTATGGTACTATAACGAACTGCACTTATGAATCCGGTAAATTTAACATGTGCTTCTTCGCGCCAAATGTTTATTCTGGAGGAATAGCCGGATATAACAACGGAAAAATCAATAATTGTTCGGTACAGATATATTCTCTCGACGGGTACGGTCACAAAGGTGGCATTGTAGGTTATAACGCAAGTTCTGGAACTATAACGGGTTGTAAAGTTGAAGGATTATTATCGGCAAGATATTCGCCGGATGAAATTGAACGCACGAACCAATATTCTGTAGGTGGCATTGTGGGTATTAACTATGGTAAAGTGACGAATAACAAGAATTATGCCACTTTGAGATATGTCAGTTGCGGAAATGAAGGAGACAGCAGAGTTTTACAGCCAAGAATCGGTCAAATTATCGGCAGCAATTATGGTACATACTCCGGTAACACATGTTCGGGCAGCGTAGATAAGGGCGTGTTGAAAACGGTAACATGGACAACCGGTATCCTATGGTGGAAAGAAACTCATACTCATAATCAAGCACAATATGTCTCAAGCGGCATATATGGTTATAATGGATAATCAGTAATTTCGTGCCGCCGAGACTGATTTGTTCCATTCTGTAAACATCAAAAAGAGGATGGCTTTGTGGTTGTATAAAAAGCAATCTCGCGGTGTTTTGAAAACGATGTAAGGCCCCTTTTTTGAAAGTTTCACAAAAATTTCAAAAATTATTTTTTGCCCGTTTTCGGACGGTTATTTGGCTGTAACCGCTCAAAAACGGGCTTTTTATATAAAACGAATTTTCGCTTACATCCTTTCCCCTTTGCACTTTCGCAGGATTTATGCTAAAATTATAGGGTGAAATTTGATTTAGAGTGAGGGGCTTTATGGCGCGTAAACACCTCTATGGCTGTTTCCGTTTCGTGGACAAAGACGGCAAAGAACACTTCCGTAAACCCACGCCGAAACAAAGGAAAAACATTCTCATCTATTATCTCCGCCGCAGGAGCGGCCGCTGTATGCGCGTTGCCGACATTGCTTCTGCCTTCCACGTTTCCGAGCGTACCATGCAAAAGCTCTTAAAGGAATTGGAAGCGGAGAATATCATTCGGCGCGTCCCTGTCTATGGCGAGAGCGGCGTACAGAAGGCAAGCAAGTATATCTATACGGGAGATAAGAGCAGGCTCACGGGGAAAGAACCTTGCATTGACAAGATATACGATCCCGCCAACCCCATGAAACTGCGTGACTTCGATTGGAAAGGCTATTGGACGGTACGCGACGATTATCTGTTCTTCCACTATGAAGAAGTATTCGGCTGCGACGGCCCTTCCCGTGCGCTCAACGAACGGGCGCGAAAGAACGGCTGCACCTCTCCCGAAGATGAGTTCAAGAACGTACAAGAGGCGGATATAGAAAGCGACCTGTTCGACGAGGAAGACGAATATGAGTACATATTCCCCTCATCGAGGAAAAAGAAATAAACACGGACAACCGAATATCGGGCGCAGAGGCGGCCGTTTGGAGATCAGTTTATTCGCTAAAAGAATAAGCTGATTTTGTTTTCTGACCCCGCGTCAAATGAGAAGTTTGTGGAACTTTCGGAAAAGTGTAGTTATTTCGCCCTCTTACTTGGCTACCTATTGAAGGGATTTAATAAAAACTTTCAAAGTGGGTTGTATTTTGGGCTTGCTTTTTGCCTCCCTATTGAGAGAAAGTTTACCGCTCTGTGTAAAAGTTTTGTGAAATTATTTTCAAAATCGTAAACTTTTGAATTTTCGTGTCCTTGGGTATATGGAGGGAATTTTCAGCGACAGCATTTTACCCACTCTTTTCAGCGTGGGTAAAGATAAAAAATAAATCGTATATGGAGGAAAATATGAGCAATCGACAGACGATCAGACCGCCCTGATGCGGCAAGCAAATGGCGAAAAACGGAAAGCAAAACAGACAAAAGCAATCTGTTCCTTACCCTGTTAAATAAGCGGAGCAGACTGCCGATTTCCGTAATGGCGAGGTACGCAAGTGGCAAGCCACTTGCCGCGCTACGCTTGCCTCGTTAGGGGAAATGCTTTCCCCTAATACCCTTTGCGGAAACACAAAAAACTTTGGAGGAAAAAATAATCGAGAAGAAAACAGTAAAACGAAACAGACCTATAACTTATTCTTTCCGCGTATCGGAGCGGGAACGGCGTATCATCGATGAGAAGGTAAAGACAAGCGGATTGAGCAGAACAGACTTTCTGATCCGCGCTCTGACGAACAAGCCCGTTTCCGTGATCGCAAACGGCGGGGAGATTTTGCAGGAGCTCAAACGGCAAGGAAATAACTTAAATCAAGCGGTGCGAAATTGCTACTTCTATCCGGACGAAAAGGAAAGTATTTTGTCCGCCGCGGCAGAGTGTAAGAGAGCGTACCGCGCGTTGCTCTCCGTTATCGGGGGAGACTGATATGCCTTTATT
>DVIU01000069.1 GCA_018711035.1 Candidatus Scatousia excrementigallinarum | reverse complement strand
ACGATGGCGTGGAATTACTTTCTAGAAGCACTTCAATATAAACAGAACATAGAGCAATTACTGAAATGGATTTCAGAATGATACAGTTTTTCAGTAAGAAAAATGGAAAGAAAAACGAGCTGCTGTGCTAGTCTTTTCACTTTTGTGCATGGAGCGGATATGATAATCCGCTTTTCGATACTCTGTACAAAGGAATTGTGGATAGAAGATTTGAGCAGCTTCATTCTGATCTGGAATACAGGATGAATTTCTCTGTATGGATAACTAAAGAAGATATCGTACAAATAAGAGTCCGGGAGGTATTATCAAAATGATCAAAATACTTTTTGTGTGTCACGGCAGGATTTACTGTTCAGAATAAAAAGTCTCAAATCGTCTTAAATACTTCTATAAATAGTAGTTCTTATGTTTCATTCTCAATTTTACCAATGATTTACCAATATTTCTGGAGAGTCAGACTTGCAAAAAATAAGCCAGAATGAGGAGATTAAAAATATGAGCGAATTGAAACCAAGAATAACAGAAAACGGAATTGATTATATCCTTGTCGGAGATTACTATATCCCAGATTTGAAGCTGCCGGAGGAACACCGTCCTATCGGAAAGTACGGACGTATTTAAGAGAAGTCCATCCAGCCAGATTGAACACACTGATACTGACCGGAGAATTGTGGACATATCTTGCAGACCTGAACGAACAGGCACAGGAACGGTTAGACACTATCATGGAGCAGATGAAAGCTACCGAGGGCGTGACAGAGGAATTAAAGCGTACTTCTCAAATGGAATGGGTGCAGCGTTGCAATAACATCCGTAACCGGGCAGAAGAAATTGTTCTGCATGAGATGATCTATTCATAAGGGTATGATATAGGGAAACGATATCTGAAACATGGTATCGTTTCCTGTTTTTATAAATATTTGTGTAACAGAAAATGGGTGTAAGGTTGACATTACAAGAAAAAACATATATAATTATTGTAATGTTAACCTTACTTTTGGAGGAACTATGAAAAACAGAATAAAAGAATTGCGAGAACAGCGAGGGCTGACGCAAGAGCAATTAGGAGAACTGGTTGGAGCTTCAAGGCAGGCGATAAATGCCATAGAAACAGAAAAATTTGAACCATCTATCTGGCTTGCATATGATATTTCTAAAGTATTTGAGTGTGCCATTGAGGAGGTATTTTTATTTGATGTAAGTTTGAGAAAATCAAGAGCTGACAGCAGCAGACAGGAGGTAAAAAGTGGCAACAAGATTTCTTCGTTATGACAGCGACCCTATATTAAGAAAAAAATGTAAAGCTGTCCTAAAAGTTGATGATAAAATCAGGCAGCTCTTAGATGATATGCTTGATACATTACATGAAACAGAAAATGGAGCTGCACTGGCAGCAAATCAGGTTGGCGTTTTGAAACGGTTGGTTGTCATTGATTTTAACGATACACGATTAAAACTTGTAAATCCGAAAATGATAAGCCAAAGCGGTGTGCAGGAATGTGTTGAGGGATGCCTTAGTTTCCCGAACCGTTTTGTAAAAACAATCCGTCCGCAAAAGGTCACGATTCAGGCACTCAATGAATATGGAGAGGAAATTATAGTTGACGGAGAAGATGAAATGGCAAAATGCTTCTGCCATGAGCTGGAACATCTGGACGGTATGATTTTTTTAGATAAAGCGATTGAAGAACTTTCTGTTGTGTAGTGCAAATTGATAGATGCCGTTTCGGAAAAAGAAAAGGAGTTTTATGAGCAAAGTTATTATGATGTGCGGCGTATGTGGTTCTGGAAAGACTACTTACGCCAAGAAAAAAGAACAGGAAGGATATATCAGACTTTCCATTGATGAAGAAATGTGGAAACTTTATGGGAGAAAGGGAATTGATTATCCGGAAGAACAATATGAAAAATTGTCAGAGCAGGTGGAAGCTGCGCTTCAAAAAAAGCTGCTATCTCTGATTCAGCAGGGAAAAGATGTTGTGATTGATTTTAGTTTCTGGAGTAAGGAAAATCGGAATGTTTATAAAGAACTGATTCAAAAAGCAGGTGCTGAAACGGAGCTTGTCTATATGAAAGCCAGTAAGGAGCTTTTGCAAAAAAGACTATATAAAAGAAATCAGGTCTTAAATGCCAATTCGCCGTTTGTGATAACAGATGAAATATTGGAACATCATTATCACGCATTTCAGGAGCCATGCGGCGAAGGAGAAAAAGTAATTTTGCAGAAAGAGGATATTATACAGTATTCAAAAGAAGAAAGTAAAGCAATCTGGAATCAGAACGCTGAATTTTGGGATTGTTCAATGGGGGATGAATCAAATGATTTTCACAGAGAAGTTGTCCGTCCAAAAGTAACAGAGCTTCTAAATCCTGATCCAACAGATTATATTTTAGATATTGCCTGTGGGAATGGAAATTATTCTGCATATCTTGCAGAAAAAGCTGTCTCTGTTTTGGCTTTTGATTATAGTGAAAAAATGGTGGAACTGGCAAAAAAGCGCCAAAAACGGTATGCTGATCACATTGAGTTTTGTGTAGCAGACGCTACGAATGAAACAAGTCTGATGGCATTAATAAGAAATAAGCCATTTACAAAAGCAGTCTCAAACATGGCGGTCATGGATATTACAGACATTAAGCCGCTTTTTACCTCTGTTTATAAATTGCTTGAGGATAACGGAGTATTTGTATTTGCGACACAGCACCCCTGTTTTGTAACGCTTACAGAAAAATATATGACGCCGCACAGCTATTACGATATTGCGATTGAAGGACAGCCACAAAAACAATGTTATTATCATCGTTCTTTACAGGATATTTTTAATCTGTGTTTTGATACCGGTTTTGTCATAGACGGATTTTACGAAGAATGCTATTTTAATAAAGAAATCCCGGATATTATCATTGTCAGAGCCATAAAAATTGAGAGGTAGATAGTAGATTTGCTATTTCCTGTTGTGTTTCGCAAATACGATGTGTTGAACAAAGTTCGGGAACATCATGCTTTGTACTTTTTCCTGTCCGCCGTATGGGCATATATGATTTACAGCGGAGGCATGGAAATTGCATCCAGAAGTTACGGGCAATATGGAATCGTGATTTTGGGCGCAATGGCCGGTACACTATTGCTTTATATGCTGTCAGTGTATAT
>DVIU01000068.1 GCA_018711035.1 Candidatus Scatousia excrementigallinarum | reverse complement strand
AAAGCCTTTATATCTTTATCCAAAGCCATAATTCACCTCAATCCCACAGCGCACGGCGGCCGCTGCGCTTTTTTATCGTAAAGAGATATTTCTCATCGAAAGGATTAACGGCGCAGGTATACTCGTGCTCCGACGCCATAGGCAGCGACGAAAATTCTGGGCACAGATAGTAGCGCTCCAGCCGCGACAGCAGTACATGGTCACAGTTAGCCTCGAGCACTACGCACTCTCCCGGCTCGAAGCACGAGAGCCTGCTGCGCGTTATGAGCGGTATAGTTTCAAGCTCATAGTGCTCTATCTCACTCCTGCTGCCGTTGAGCGCGGATAGCGGCGATATACGCGTCATTTCACCACACTCACGGCTGAACTGTTGCAATGTATCATAGTTGTTTGAGCCGAGAAATATCTTTACGTTGAGATTGTCCAAAATTATCTCCGCCACGTCCTTGCCGTACACATTGTTGAGCTGGGCATACGACTGAATGACGAGTGTAAAGTAAATATTTCTGCCTGCACAGGCTGATATGGTGGTATCAAAATCGCGCAGGGCGGGGAATAGCGATAGGTAACTCTTTGATATAATCTCCAAGTTTTCCCCCGCTCCAAACCGTGCATGATAGTTTCCCGTCACACGGCTTTCCATCGATTAAAGCATTGTGAATAATTATTTATTTTCCAATCTAAGACTTTTTTTAGATTTTATCCAAATTATTTTTGACCCTCAGCGTGTTTAGTTTTGCAATTTGTTTGTCGTCAAGTGATATTTCACGCAACAACCTTTCTATGGTTTCACTTCGCACAACGTGCAAAAGTTTATGGATAACTTCGGTTACTAAAACCAAGTTGCCGTAATTATCGCTACCGCCGTTTTTTCGTGAAATCTTATGATGACAGTGAATATCACCTATTTCCAACAATTGTCCGCTTATTGCACACTTGCCGTTTTGAGCACAATATAACGCCAAGCGATTATCATTGTATTCTACCGTTTCACCCTTTACAGGATTTATCATCAGGTAGTTCAGGAGTTTCAGATTTACTTTCTCGAGATTGTCGTGAATGCCTGCTCTTCCTTCTGGCGTATAGATATTTGATTTTCGCCGTCGTAACTTTGGCGCAACCGTTTGTATGTATGCTATCGGCACAATCGGATTATCCCGCACAAACAACAATTCTTTACTCTTGCCATATCTTTCTTTGATATATTTGAGCAATATGCATTTATCGTTTGTCGGTCGTCTCTTTAATTTGGATAAAGTTCGTTTGACTTTGAAAGCTATTTCCCTGAAATCCTTACTAATGTGTGTTGCTATCTGGTAGTAGTTATGCACCCCGATTACATAGGCGTTGTATAGTGCTATCGCTCTATATTCAGCTTCCGTATTTGCGGGTTTTTGAATTTCAGTTACAAGTTGTTTTGCCTTTGTTCCGACTTTCTTAATCGCTTTTGTACTTATATGCGATACTACCGTATAACGTGTTTTGCCGCGTCTATCTCCGTTTGGTTTAAGCCTGAGCGTAAATCCGAGAAATTCCGAATTTTGACGTTTAAGATTAACTATCTTAGACTTTTCTTCGCTTATCTCCAATCCAAGCCTGTCCTTCAACCATAATTTTGTTGCTGCATAAATTTTCCTCGCGTCTGCTTTTGTGCGACAGAAAATCTTAAAATCATCTGCATATCTCAACAGATAACATTCTTTCAATTTGCTTTTCTCGCGAAGAATTTTATATGCATAACTGTTGTCAGTTACCCCGTTGTCATTACGAACATATCGGTAGTTCTTCTTCATCTTAATGGTTTCCCATTGATTTGAAATCCACCAATCAAGTTCATTCAAAACAACATTTGACAGCAACGGAGAGATTATGCCACCCTGTGGCGTTCCCTTTTCAGGAAAACCTATTTCAGCTATTTCTGCTTTCAACATAGCAGATATAATACATATTAAGGTTTTATCTCTTATTCCCAATGTCCATAGCTGTTTCAGCAATTTCCCGTGACTGACATTATCGAAAAATGATTTAATATCCATATTGACAACATATCCGAGATGTTGTATCTGCATATATTTGTACGCTTGTGCCACAGCATTTTCCGCACTTCGCAATGGTCTGAAACCAAAGCTTTTGTCGTGGAATTTAGCTTCGCATATCGGTTCAAGTACTTGCAGAATACATTGCTGTATCAGTCTGTCCATTATGGTGGGAATACCGAGCGGTCGTTTCTTTCCGTTAGGCTTAGGAATTTCAACGCGTTTTACAGCTTGCGGTCTATACCATTGCAATCGCCTTTGCACATATTTAACTAAGTCGTCAGATTTCCAACTTTTGAGAAACACGATATTCTTTTTATCGACGCCTGCCGTCTTGCTTCCCTCATTCTTTTTCAAATTTCGGTATGCAAGCCTGATATTCTGTTCCGACCGTATTATAGACATTAAATCCTTAAAGATTTTTCCTTTCTTACTGTCCGAGTACAGTTTATCTAAAATCGGCTGCAAGTCGTAATATTCTGCGTTCCTCAGCTTTTGTTTCTTGTGTCTTTTGATTGCCATAGTCAGCTTCTCCTCTTTCAGGATTAGCTTTTCTTAGTCATACACGAACCTATGAATTTAATAAATAATTATTCCTCCTATCTTTAATCGACTAATGCCTATCCCTCTGCGGTTTTATCCGCTTCATAGGTACTATGGCATCTCTCTCAGTCAGACAAAATACGGTTATAGTCTCGCTTTTCCCGTATAACGTTTCATTGCCCGCAATAGGCTCCGCGTTCTGACCTTTCCACGTTCCGATATTCTTATCTTTGCATATATCCTTAGGTTTCCCTTTGTGCCTGTGCGCTTCCCGTTGCCTGTAACAACGCAAGGTCTTTCATAGTAACCAAATTTTACTCAACCTCTCACACACCGCTTTACAGCGGCAATTACATTTCTGTAACCCATTCGTATAGACACTTTAATTCAGGTTTTCGTCAGTCTCTTCGACATACTAACCATAGATATTTTATAGACCCCCGACATATCATCTGCATACCTTACCTCTAAGGCACTTTCCACAGCTTTTCCTGTTTGGGCAAACTTCTGCCGACTTCACGGGCTCCAAACATAATCTTAATTGCTTCAACTATGCTTGCCGTAGTTTTAGGGCAGGCGTTTCAGGACGTTACTCCGTCATTCCACCTGTCAGAATATCAGTTCTGTTAAAATCTCCTTATTTTTTAAGTAGTTTCAACGCTCAACCTTTTCAGTTGAGAACGTGTCGCACAGTTACCGAACTCGTCCAACATAAAATAGAAAGGCACGGGCAGCTTGCCGCCGGGAAGGTTGTTGGCGCGCTCTATGAGTATCTTGTACATGTTCTGCACGAAGAGCGATATCACCTGATAATGCGCCTTTAT
>DVIU01000067.1 GCA_018711035.1 Candidatus Scatousia excrementigallinarum | reverse complement strand
CAAACTCTTTAGTAATATCTTTATCCACTTTACAGTTGCCAAGAGGAGTTTCAAATTCATCAAAATCACAGCTTACGCATCCGTAAATTCTTGAATAATGCGAAGGTGCAATAATAAAAATTTTCTCGAATTCCGGATTAAGATACATATACCCCTGAGCCGCAAGCTGCCCCGAAAAAATATAACCTGCATGCGGAACAATTACTGCTCGCGAATAATAACCGGATGAATTACGGCAATTAGCATAAAAATTATCTATTAAATCTAACAATTCAGTTCTATCAGCAGGATAGAATTTCCCCGCCGCGGTATCAGGTTTTACGTTCATAAGTGTAATTATATCTCCTGCTTAAATTTTATCAATCGGATAATAAGTTAATAATATATCAGGCCCGAATTTATCAACAGAATTAATTTCGAAATTCTTACATAGATTAATATCATCAAGGTGTCTGTATAAGAAACAAGAACGTCCGCTGTTGTCACCAAGAATTTTCGGTGCAAGAAAATGGTACACTTTATCGGCATACTCCAGCACAGAACCGTTTAATACACCTCCGGATTCTACAAGAACACTCATTATCTTCATTTCATAAAGTTTATTAAATATAAATTCCAAATTAAGTCTTCCGTCTTTTAACGGTGTTTTAATAAATTCAGCCCTGCCTGCCGGCGGAGTTAAAGCTTCATCATAAAATACAATAACTCTTTTATTATTATAAATTTTATACCCGCTTATTGTTTTCAATTCTCTATCAAGAATAATATTACATCTGTGAATCATTGACGGGTTATCCGCAACAACAGTGGCAGAAGAAGTTAGAATTGCGTCATACCGGGTTCTTATACTTTTGACTTCCTCTCTTGCCTTATCAGAAGTAATCCATTTTGAAGACCCGTTATGCGTTGCAATTTTGCCATCAAGAGTTGAGGCTGTCTTAATTGCAATAAAAGGTTTATGCTCCGTCATATTTTTAATAAATACTTCATTAAGCTTTTTGCATTCAGATTCAAGAACACCTTCAATCACCTCAATTCCGGCATTTTTAAGTTTTTCAATACCATTTCCAGAAACAATCGGATTGACATCTCGCATACCTGTAACAACTCTGGCAAGTTTTCGCTCAATTATTAAATCCGCACACGGAGGAGTTTTTCCATAATGAGAGCAGGGTTCTAAATTTACAACCAGTGTTCCGCCTGCCGCATCGTCAGGTTCAAGTTTTAATAACGCATCTCTTTCCGCATGATTTTCGCCGTATCTTTTATGATAACCTTCTGAAATCAGGTTTCCGTTCCTGTCGTAAATAACACAACCCACCATAGGATTTGGAGAAACACATCCCTCACTTTTTTTCGCAAGCTCAATACACCGTTTCATTGATTTTTCGTATATCATAGTTGTATTTTATAATAAAAAATGTTATTTTTATATAGTGTTTACATAATCACAATAAGTTAAGGAGAGAATAATGGTTGATTTAAAATACATTGGACACAGTGCTTTTGAATTTAAAGCAGGAGACAAATCTATTCTTGTTGACCCTCTTGTGTCAATAAATCCTAAATATGATTATAAAGCTGCAAATATAACTGATATTTTTGTAACTCACGCTCACACAGATCATCTTGGAGAAGCCGTTGAGATTGCAAAAGAAAAAAAAGCAACAATAACAGCAGTCCCGGAAATCACAAATCATATTGCTGAAAAAAAACTTAAAACCCGTCCTGTAAATCTCGGCTGCTGGTTAAATTATGACTGGGGACGTGCAATATTTTTGCCTGCGCATCATTCAAGTTCTTTTGCAGACGGTACATATGGCGGAGTTGCTGCAAGCATAATTTTTGATATAGAAGGAGTAAGGATTTTCCATGCGGGCGACACCTGTCTTCATTCCGAATTAAAAACTTACAAAGAATTATACAGACCAAATATTGCTCTTTTACCTATAGGCGGCACTTATACCATGGATGTCGAACACGCTGTTGTAGCTGCCGACTGGCTCGGAGCAAAAACTGTTATTCCTATGCACTACAACACATTCCCTGAAATTCAGGTTGATTTAAATAAATTCCTCCAGTTAATGCAGGTAAATAACACTCAATGCTGTATATTAAATCCTGAAGAAATTAAATAGGCCTCCTATTTAATATACAAATAATAAAAAATATTACCGCCGATATTATTGTCTGTAAAAAACATTGGTGGTAATATTTTTTGTAGAAAAGGGGATTTTACATGGATATCTTATTTATAATAGACAGAATCGAACTCAAGTATTTTGAGTTTAATAATCTTGTAACTAATTTCTGGCTTATCAGAGAAATGCTTATGCAAAACAAAAATGTTTATATCACGACTATTGATAAGCTTTCACTTTCCGGTACAACGGCTTACACGCACTGTTACGAAACTTACGAAAAGAACGGCAACATATTTTATGATAAACAGGATATCCGAAAAAAAATAGAAGATTTTCGTCTGGTAATGTTCAGACAAGATCCTCCGGTTGATTTGGACTATATAAATTCGACATATATTTTTGATTTTGTAGACAGAAAAAAGACCGTCATACTCAATGAACCGCGGGCAATAAGAGATTTTAACGAAAAACTCCATACAATTGAATTTTTGGAATTTATGCCTGAGAATATTGTAACCGCTTCAAAATCCGATATTATGGAATTTTTGAATAAACATGAAGAAATAGTATTAAAACCGCTTAACAGATGTTTCGGAGCAGGCGTAATGTGCTTAAAAAAAGGCGATAAAAATACTGCCGTAATTATAAACTCAATGACCAACAACCAATCCACTCTCGTAATGGTTCAAAAATACATCGAAAAAGCTGAATACGGTGACAAACGCGTACTTTTTCTCGGTGATAAGGTCCTTGATTACTGCGTACAAAAACTGCCGTCAAATGACGATTTCAAGTTTAATGAACACTGCGATTCAAATATAATCAAAGCTGAACTTACAGACATTGAAAAAGCTAAATTTTCTCTTGTAGCAGAAAAACTGAATAGTTACGGTATATGTATGGCAGGACTTGATGTGATAGACGGAAAAATAATAGAAATAAATGTCACAAGCCCGTGCTATTTCATTAAAGAAATTAATAACCACTTCGGATGTGAATTGGAAAAAGAAATAACAAACTTTATCCTTTCAAAAACACAATGCGGAAACTTAAAAAGCTGCCTTAATGTCTGACAAAAGATGCCAGTATTCCGGTTTAATAAGGTTTTTACCTTTTTCCAGAGCAAGCAGAATGTCTTTGTGATTCGGGATTGATGCACTCATAGCTGCATTATAAAGATTATTCCAGTATTTAACACGCTCTTTTTGCGTTGTTTTTTCATCTTTATAATATATTTGCGAGATTTTATGGTAATAGCGGCGTGCAATTCTGTTATCAGAAAGTTCGTGCATACCGGTCAAAGGTTTTATACCGCCGTAGTCAATTACCCGACCTTCGACCTCATTATTTTTATTTGTAATCAAATCATCATGAAAAAGTCCGTATTTATGAAGATTAATTCTTTTCGATACAGGAGGCAGAGCTTTGTCCGAATATTCAGACAAGCCTACATTGTGTAGAGTATTCAAATAAAAAATGTCAATATAATCAGAAGCTGCCATAGGATGACCTGCCGAACGCTTAATGAACTGTGTGATATTACTTTCAGGCCCTACTCCGTTATATTTTATCTCCTCAAACATCGTCTTTTTAATAAGTTCCATAAACTTATCTTCTTCATTTTTCATTTTCATCTTACTATATATCTCAAGCAATGATTTTTTATATAAATCTTTTTCCTTTGGAGGTACAACCTTCACAGAGGCATGATCAAGTACATTTGTAATTAAAGGAAGATAGTCTTTAGGTTTTATATTTTGGAAATAGGATTTCATCAGTGCCAATAAAACATTAATCTGTTCCATTGCACTCTTAGAAGATTTAAAACTCAACAAGACTTTCGGATGGATAATATCTTTATCATCTTTATCAACAAGTCTCATTTTAAATGTGTTTTTATACTTACCCTGCTCAAGATAAGTTAATTTCACACTATCTGTATCTGAAAGAATACCGATTTTTCTAAAGCGTTCTTCTAAAAGAGAACCGGCCTTTTGAGCAAAAGAATTTAAAACTTCTTTATCTGGAGTAAAACGTTTTGTCATCTCCGTAATAATTCTGGGGATACGCTCAGGCTGAATATTCAGTTTAGCAATTTTTGGAAGAAAGTTATTTATCAAATTGTTTGGTTTCATTTGTCTTCCAATTTGAATTTTCAAATCTTCTATCCCTGCCAGAACAGCATTTGCGTCATTTAATGCATCTTTTACCTGAGCAATTTTAAGCGCATTTTCCGTTTTTTCAGTAGTTCTAAAGAATGCAAACAAATCCTTTGGAAGATTACCGACACTGCCGTTTGCATTTCTGTAAACATTACTCAAATTTTCCAGATAATCCGGATTGGTCGAAATTCGTCTTGCCATTACTGAAGTAAGCCCCTGAAACGGCGTCGAATGATTAAGATATTTATTGCTATTTATATTATTGTTAATTTGCACACATTTTAACCTTTTTATTAAATGTAAAATATGTGAAAAAAATTTTTTGCAAAAATATTCAAAATATTAAATTTTATTAATTTATTTTACTCTTGAAAATACTTCCACATTAATATCATCAAAAGTATTGGTATTAAAATATGCACAGGAAGCAACCATTGCAGCATTATCCGTACAATATTTCATAGAAGGTGCAAAAACACTGTATCCTTCTTTTTCAAGAGAAAAAATCTTTCTGCGGATTTCTGAATTTGCAGCAACCCCTCCCGCAATTACTATTTGTTTATAACCTTTTTCTTCTGCGGCACGTTTTAGTTTTTTCAAAAGAGTTGAAGAAACACATTCCTGAAAACTTGCACAAATATCATTAACCGGCATTTCCTTTCCGTCAAAAGATTTTACAAGGCGCAAAACGGCAGTTTTTAAACCGCTGAAGCTGAAATTATACCCGTCAACCTTTGCCTCGGGCAGATGGAAGGCTTTAGGGTTTCCTTCCTGAGCAAGTTTGTCAAGCCGCGGCCCCCCCGGATACGGAAGGCCTATAAGTCTAGCAACTTTGTCATAAGCTTCACCGACAGCATCGTCAATTGTTTCACCAAGAATATATTGTTCTGAATATGATTTTACATCAATAATCTGAGTATGCCCGCCGCTTACAAGAAGTGCCATAAAAGGAGGTTTTAATTCTGTATCTATATAATTTCCGCAAAGATGTGCATTCAAATGATTCACACCAATAAAAGGTTTGTCGTATACAAGTGCAAGCGTCTTTGCAGCATTAAGTCCGACAAGAAGACAGCCTACAAGTCCGGGCCCTACAGTTCCTGCAAAGGCAGTAATATCTTCCGGATTAATTCCTGCAATATCTTTAGCCTGACTAAACGCTTCTTCAATTACAATATTAATTGAATCAAGATGCTCTCTTGCCGCAATTTCCGGAATAACACCGCCGAATTTTGCATGGGTTTTAATCTGGGAAGCCACAACGTTTGCAATTACTTCACGCCCGTTTTTAACAATTGCACAGGCAGTCTCGTCACAGCTTGATTCTATAGCCATTATATAGTTATCGTAACCGCTTTCAGGGCCGATTTCTATATTTTTTTTAGTAAATAGTGTTTCTTTTATATTTTTCATATTATTATTATATAGCAAAAAAAAATCTTGAGGATTTTTAAAATATCGCCATGAAAATAAACACAAACACGGCAGCCGATAAAGTTCCGTTTAAAGGTTTTTATGAAGCTACTAGAACAGTGCAGGAAAATACCCTATTAAACAGAGGAATTATAGACATGTGCGGATGCGCACTGCCGCAGGCTGTTATGTCAAACAATAAAGACGAAGCAATAGAACGACTCACGATGTCAGGAATTTATTTTTGTATTTCGGCACTGACACCGTTTATTATGCTGCCGTTTTTCAATAAGCGTTTCCTATCTTCAAGCGGAATTGTAAAAGATTTGAAAGGTGCAGAAAAAAATATTATAAAAGTTTCCAAAAAGTATCTAACCGGAGACAGCAAACTTCTCATTGACGGAATAAGAGAAACTGCAGTAAAACTTGATAGCGGAGCACATAACAAAAACCGTCAGGCTTTTGAAAAAATTCTTTCAAGATACAAAGGCAAAGAAGATGAACTTCGAGAAAAGCTTATAAAAGTTCACAAAAATGTTTTTACCGCTGATTTTTTAACAACCGCACTGATGAACTGCGCAACTCCGTATATTACAACTGAACTGACAGAAAAAAGAACGCATAAAAAAGGATTTTCTGCCGCATTTGACATGGTAGACCAGCAAAATTTCGATGAGAAGAAATACGAAGCTGCCAAGAAGAAAAAAATGTTCGCGAGTGCACTGGTTGCAACAGCCACGCCTTTAATTGCGCCAAGGTTGATAATGAAACATATTACCGCGCCTAAAGGAGCGTTGAAAAAATACGCTGAAAATTTTAATTATTATCAGGGAATGTTTATGTCAAAAACAATGTATGCTTTAATGTGGGCACTTTGCGATTATCCGTCATTAATTATAGGCTCAAGAGACAAGCTTGAACGTAAAGACAGGGCAATCCGAGGGGCGGCGTTATTTGCAATGTTTTTCGGCGGGGATTTCCTGATTAATAACACAACCGGAAGGTTGATTGATAAATTTGCGGGCACAAAAATTATTGACAGGAAACCATCTTCACAAAATCTAAAAGGTAAAGAACGCTTAAAACAGTTCTTTAAAGATTTTAAATGCCTGCCGAGAAACTTCAGCGATATGGACTTAATTGATGCCTCTCCTAAGGTAATTAATAAAACTAAAAAATACGGACTGGGTTTATACTGGTTTTCATTGCTTGCAAATTGCGGGTTGATAGGTTTTGCACTGCCGGCAGTCCTTAACCGTATGCTCAGAAAATCCATAAAAAAAGATTCGATACAAAAAAGCCCGAGCATTGACACAAATCAATAAACCATAAGGGTATTAAAAAGAAAATTTTTCATGTAATATTAAATAAAAAGGAATAATTAAATGCAGTTTTTGGATAAAACAAAAATCAGAATTGTATCAGGCCGGGGCGGCAACGGAATGGTAGCCTGGCGCAGAGAAAAATATGTTGACAAAGGCGGCCCTGCCGGCGGTGACGGCGGAAAAGGCGGAGACGTTTATCTTGTTGCAGATGAGAATATGTCAACGCTTATGGATTTTAAATATAAATCAGTATTCAAAGCTGAAAGCGGCGAAAACGGCGGGATTAAAAACTGTCACGGACGCTGGGCTAAGGATTTGTACATAAAAGTTCCGGTAGGAACAGTAGTAAAAGATGTAAAAAGCGGGAATATAATTGCAGATCTGACAGAACATGAACAAAAAGTTTTAGTAGCCAAAGGCGGCAGAGGCGGACGCGGCAATGCAAGATTTGCGACCGCGCAGAAACGCGCACCGCAGTTTTGCGAGCCTGGTGAACCTCCTATAGAAAGAGAATTATTCCTTGAATTAAAACTTATTGCCGATGTTGGACTACTCGGAATGCCTAATGCAGGAAAATCTACTTTTATAAGCAGAATAAGCTCGGCTAAACCTAAAATTGCAGATTATCCGTTTACAACTCTCATTCC
>DVIU01000066.1 GCA_018711035.1 Candidatus Scatousia excrementigallinarum | reverse complement strand
GGAAAAAACCTTTACCTTCAAGAAAAAGGTTATCATTAGATGTACCCGGAGTAGATTTACCCTGGCTGATTTTTTTGTCATAATCGTCTGCGATAGCTCCGCCTAAAAAGGTTTTAAAGTTGACCTGCTTTTCTCTGAAACCCGGAGTATAGATGTTCGTCATGTTATCAGCAATAACATCCATCCAGTTCTGGGTTGATTTCTGTGTATTCAGCGCCGTAATAAACGAATCATTCATTATTTTGCTCCTTATTATTTCTGTTTTGTTTTTCTTTTTCCTGACGTGATTTTGAATAATTTAAATCTCCGTAAGCAATATTTTCTTCATTAAATCTTTGCTTCAAAAAGTCAATATTATTTCTTAAATATGCCTCAACTGCTTTATCTCCGGGAATAAAGTTTGCATTTATTTTACCTTCTTTATCTACTTTCAAAATTACAGAAACATCCTGGTCAAAATCAATTCTGAATGGTTGATTTGTTTTTGCGGATTCCTGAAGATTAGCAATAAGAGCTGCTGTAGCTTTTGCAGTAGACTGAACCTGCTGCACATTACCTCCGTTTAGAGCTTTTTGAAATTCAGCAGCTACACTCTGTGCAGACATATCGGTTTTATTTACTAAATCTGAGAAAAATTTAGCATCCGTATCGGACATTTTTACGGAAGAATAATCCACCGAAGGCGCAACATCAGCAATTTCAGCACGTGTTGAAGCTGTCATAAGATTAATACTATTTAAGTTAAACTGCCCGCCATTCTTCATAATAAAAGATTTTACCTGCTCAGAAAGAGCTGAATAATTATCTGCATTAATATTTTCAGCAGTGGACATGCTTAACTCGCCTTTGAGAGTTTTAGGATTTTCGCCCTCTGTCTTTTCAGATTTTGCGGCAGATTCTTCATCTTTTTTTTCAGTTGAAGTTTTATCTTCTTTTTTATCAGATTTTCTATCTTCTTTTCGGGTAACTTCTTGAGTTTCAGTTTCGTTATCCGGTTCAACAGCTTCTTTCGAATCTTCTGTTTCTGATGTTTTCAATTCATCTTGAAACGACGAAGATTTATCCGTAGTTTTTCGGGTTGAAGATGTTCCGTTTGATATTCCGCTATTACCGAATATTGCTGTTGCCGCCGTATCAACATTCATCATTTTAATTAATTACCCTCCAGTTGTTCAAGCTGCTTTAGAATTTCTTTTTCTTCTTCCTCAATTTTTTCAAGATTTTGCCTGTAAAATCTTGTGACACCGAGTTCTGAAAAAGTTTTTAACTCAGCAGCCTTTTCTTCTGCGATGTAAGCCTCTTTATTTTTTTCTTTATGCTTTTCAAGAACCTTTACACCCTGTTCCAGCTTGACAAGCTTTTCTTTTTCAATATCAAGCTGCCTCTGCGCTTCTGCACGAATCTGTTCAAGTTCTTTGGCTTTTTCCCAGAGATGGATGAGATAGTTATCATACGTTTCATACATCATAGGATTGGCCTGCCGCATGTTCTGTTTTGTAGCCTCGATCTCTTCGTTATTTTTTCTTATATTTTCCTCAGCTATAAAGACCGCCTGCTGTGCTTTTTGTACCACTAACAATTGTTCTTCTTTTTTTCTGATACGGAATTCTAATACTTTTTGTAATCTATAACGAAAAGGCATTTTAGACTATACTTTCTTGTGATTATTATGTTATATAACCGCAAGTTCAGAAACATCTAAACGTATGATATATTTAATGATGAAATTTCATTAGTCAATAATATGCACTCCCATACCCGATCCAATTTGTTCATTAGTATGAACCCATCCGTTGCGGCCTGCGTAATCGGTTTGCTTTCCGTTAGGAGCATAAAAGTCACCATCCCAGTATGGATTTACTTGAGGCGTTATTCCGGTAGGAGTTCCGTTGAACATATTGCTTATAGAATTTAACAGGCCGCCTACACGACGTGTTTTAATCTGAGTTGAAGAAGCTCCGTAACGATTTCTGTATCTTGGATTATCATAAGGTCTGTCATATATCGGACGCGGATGTCTGCCGTAATGGTTACGGGAAGGCCTCTGATACATTCGATATGGATTATTGTATATGCTTGGATTATATGCAGGACGATTAGGGAATGTAGTTGTAGTAACGTATCTTGTCGCAAAAGCACAATTTATCGATAAAATCAAGCCTAAAAGAATAACAAAAATATTTCTCATAATTTACTCCTCTGATTTATTTGAAGTGTAAGCAAACAAATCAGAGGTTTAAATTAGTCAATTGACTTATAACAAAAGATTAATAAATTATAGGATAGTCATCTTCAACCTGCCAGCCATCATATTGAATCAGTGCAGCACAGGTCTGAGGAGTTGATTTACAATCTTGCAGCAACTGCGCCCTCGTTCTTGTTCTTATGTCTGTCAAAGACGATCCGGCCTGAAATGGAAGCCGGCTTGATTTATTAACAGCCAGCTTCATTGTAAACATAAATTGATCCTTGCCGCAAACATTCGGCTTTGCACTGCAATTTGTATCAAACCATATATGATAAGCTGCCCCGGACGAACTACTTCCGCCGGTTAATATACCAAAACAAGTGCCATCCTCAAATATATATCTGGAAAAAGATTTTCCTTCATTAGAATTTACATCACACTTGTTAGCTATATTTTTACAGGCCTGTTCGTTTGGTTCGCAAATTTTTATACCATGCAAATAAGGGAAAAGGTATTTATTAAAAAACACCTGATTTGCCTCAAAAGAATCCGGGGTACCAGTACTCTGAACAGAGTAATCCCATGTTGAAGTATCTCCATAATCATTCTGTGCCATTAACATAGCATTCGTAAATGTAGTATAAAATTTCTTTAACCGTGCTGAAGTTTCCATCTTTTTATGTTTTGCAGTTATAGCAGGCAGAGTCATTGCGGCCACTATGCCTATTATGCCAAGCGTTATCAGTACTTCTGCAAGTGTAAATGCCTTTTTCATATTAATACATCCTCCGTTAAGTATACTATTTTTGATTATAATTCATTACACACTAAAAATCACCGTGCCAATCGTCACGGCGGGCATTTCTTTTTATGTTGCTCAGGAAGATGCAGTAAAAAAAAGGCTTT
>DVIU01000065.1 GCA_018711035.1 Candidatus Scatousia excrementigallinarum | reverse complement strand
TATAGCAGAGGAGTCCTCAAATTACATTCGTTACCAGATCTTACAACAGGCATCTGCAACTCTTTTAGCATCTTCCAGAAACCTTAAAGCACAAAATGTAATGGGGTTATTGAATAGCGTTTAAATAACACTGTACAGCATTTTGATATAACAATGCATTCAATAGGGTTTCGTCATTGAAATGCTCTTTTATTGCGGACTGGAATTTAGCTAAATTCTCGGCGTAAATCTCTTTTTTCTGATTAAAATCCCCCACAGGCGCATCAGATGCCCACATTATCCTGTGTGTATAATCTCCCTTTTTTGTATTCTTTAAACTTTCTATAAGCAAAATGACGTCCTCAATCTCAACCCAAGAAACATCCGCATACAAAGTTGCGTCTTCTTTTTCGATTGATTCAAGCATAATTTCAATCGCTCTTTCATGGCATTCTCTTGTTGTTGTAGACAAATGTCCGAGAATAATCGGAACATCCGGAAACTCTTTTGCTTTTTTATAAATCAATTCTGGCGATGAAAAACGGGATCTGATGTGACCGGAATGATATAGACAAGGTTTTTTATATTCTTGAGCAACCTTTAAGTAATCATTATATTTGTCAGAATCCGCTCTAAGTTTTGTAAACTCTGGATGAAATTTCAAACCAATAAATTGAGGATGTTCACTTAATAGTTTCCTGATTTTATCGGCATTTTCTGTCCTATCAACTTCACACACCGCAAGAGGTTTAAGTTTAGGAAACTTTTTGCAGGCATTAAGCATATCAAGATTACATTCAATCTCATCTTTCCCTGTAAAACTATCTATTCCTTCTAAATTTGAACAAATTGCAATATCAACATCATCCCCGATAATGTCGAGCAAAAATTCAGGAGAAAACTGACCCCAAAAAGAATTGCCGATATGCGTATGGGCATCAATTATCATAATTCCCTTTTACCCCCCTAGTTATGGCTTCTAAAATCTTTTTGACTTTTATAACTTCTATCCCTTCAATATTTTCTTGAATTTCATTAGCAGCAGGAATAATAATGCGTTTGAAACCGAGTTTTTGCGCTTCTGTAATTCTTCTTTCAATATGATTAACAGCTCTGATTTCTCCAGATAAGCCTATTTCTCCGACAATAGCTGTGTGTGAATCAAAAACCACATCCCTTACGCAGGTTACAATTGCAAGCGCAATTCCCAAATCTGCTGCCGGTTCGTTAACATCAATGCCGCCGATAACGTTAACGTATACGTCCTGCTTGGAAAGGTTTAAGCCTATTCTTTTTTCCAGAACTGCCAGTATTTGCAGAACTCTTCCTGTATCAACTCCATTTGCCACCCTTCTTGGTGCAGGATAAGGAGTTGTTCCAACAAGAGCCTGAATTTCAACTAAAAGAGGTCTTGTGCCCTCGCTTGTTACAATTATTGTACTTCCAGGAGTCTGTGTCTGGTTATATTCTTTTAAAAATAATTCACTCGGATTAATAACCTCTGTCAAACCCTTGCTGCCCATCTCAAAAATGCCGACTTCCGATGTGTTACCAAATCTGTTTTTTATAGAGCGCAAAATCCTGTATGATTTATATTTATCACCCTCAAACTGGATAACAGTATCCACCATATGCTCAAGAACTTTAGGTCCTGCAATATTTCCCTCTTTTGTTACATGACCGATAACAATAATTGATATATTTTGAGTTTTGGCAATCTGCATAAGTGTATTGCAGCATTCCCTAATCTGGGAAACGCTTCCGGCAGAGCTTTGAATCGCGGAAGTGTATACAGCCTGAATGCTGTCTACTATAACTAAATCAGGCTTCATTTCTTCAATATGTTTTTTGATAAGCTCAAGATTTGTCTGTGGGTAAATATAAAGATTATCGGATTTTACTCCCAGTCTCTCTGCTCTAAGTTTTATTTGACCGGCAGATTCTTCTGCTGAAACATACAAAACTTTTTTATTGTTTTTACAAAGTTCACCTGATGTCTGTAAAAGTATTGTTGATTTTCCAATCCCCGGATCTCCTGCAATAAGAATGAGAGAGCCCTGAACAATCCCGCTTCCCAGTACTCTATCGAATTCAGAAATATTTGTACTCATGCGAATTTCAGAGTTCATTTCAATTTCGTTGAGTTTCATCGGCGGACAATTATCCGGAATTTGAACATCTTTTATGACTGGAATATCTGTTTCTTCTACAAAAGTGCCCCAGCTTCCGCATTCAGGACATTTGCCAAGATAACCTGCAGTTTCATATCCACAGCTCTGACATACATATTTTGACTTAACTTTTGCCATAATTTTCTACTGGTTAATCGGAATAATTAACTTTTGACCGATTGATAATGCATTAGGGTTGGCCATTTTATTTGCTTCCTGAATTGCATTAACTTTATTCATATCAAAAGATCCGTAAAATCTAATAACGATACTTTCTAAAGTATCACCTTCTTTAACAACATATTCTTCGTTCAAAGAAACAGGTGCTGCAACTTTTTTTGATGAAGTGTTGTCAGCAGGTATAAATGTAAATCTTCCTGAAGATGCTGACGCAGGCTTTTTAGCCGGAACAACAATATCATCTTTAGGAGTAGAAACATTAATCAACAAGCTTATAAATGTAGTGATAAGTAATGTTATAATAACACCAACTATCAAGCCGGTTACGAAATAAACCTGAGGAGCTTTTTCGCTCTTCTGGCTTTTTACACCAAAAGACTGCCAGAGTGCGTCAAGTTCACGATTTTTGCTTTGCGTTCTGTAAAAATCTTCATCCTGATGAGTTCTGTTATAACGGTTCAGAGCCTCCATCATAGCAACTTTT
>DVIU01000064.1 GCA_018711035.1 Candidatus Scatousia excrementigallinarum | reverse complement strand
CTTTATCACTTTTTCGCGGCAGCCGTGCTCATCCACACAGAAGATAAAATGGGGATGAAATAGCTCAAAAGCGGCTATTTCGGCGTATTTTTGCCCTAAATCCGGCGTAGCACTACCATAGTCTCGACGTGAAGCGCAAGTCTCTTTTAGACATAAAAATTCAAGCGTAGTTCGCCTCTTTTCGATATAAGCGTTACATATAGACACGTCATTTTGGATATATATTTTTTGAGCAAAACACTAATTTTTACTTATTAACGTTAAATTGATTAACTTTTAATCGATATAATAAACAAACCCCTGATTTTGTGTTGCACAATAAAATTCTTCATTGTTATGAATCAAATCATCTATCACATTTATATTCGGATGCCGATACCGATTCCCGTATCCAAAAGGGATAAGATATATTACACTATTAATATTATGTTGGCAGAAAGCCTCCCAATTTTCTTTAGACCCATGATGCGGTACCTGCAAAACAGACACCGTCCTGCCTTTAATATCACGCAGCAATTCATTAGCTATTGTTTTATTAAATATTATATCCCCTGTGAGTAATGTTGTCGCGTCCGAAGGTCTTTCTTGCATACAGCAACAACAAATGCGATGCTCATAACAAAGAAATCTTCTATGCACAAAGTTATTAAAATTGCAATATGAAAGATAATTTCTTTCTTCTGCCGGATAATGCAACAGTACAATGGATGTGTTATTTAATTCGTTTTCTTCCCCAAAAACTTCTTTATATGCCTTAGCAATTAAATCTATATTTTTTCTGTTCTGCTCTATAAATTCCTCCATACTATTACAATGCGATTTTTTCAAAAAAACTCTGCATTTTTCATTGACTAAATCTACTTTATTGGAATCAAATTTATTATAAATGAATTTGAATTTCCAATAAACGTTGTTATTATCATAGTATTCTGCCTTTTTACTTTCTTCAATAGGATCTATTTCATCAATATATTCACGATAAAAGTTGTTATCATCCAACCTATATAACGATGCAATCAATCTATATGTAATAAGATTTTCTTGCAGATTTTCACTTTGCTGGTTATCTATAAACAAATCATAATACAAATACAACCGCAAAACATCCTTAGAACAAGATAAATATGGCAAATAAATCTTTCTTACATGGAATTTTTTTACCAATTCAAATAAGCCGCTATAATGATCTTTATGTAAATGAGAAATGACGACAAAATCAACCTGAGGCTTTTTCTTGCAATTATTATTTATTTCATCTTGATAAATTTGAATTTCTTTATTTAAAATCTTTTGATTGTCATTTCCGCAATCATATACAAAATTATAGCTACCGTTCAAAAGTGACCCTGTGTAGAACAACCCTTGCCCAACAGATCTAAAAACAAATTTATTCATTATCCCCTCCTTGATCCTTGAAATTATAACATATTAATAAGCTTTCGTCAATAAAGAAATCTTATATCCAAAGTTACTACCCTCGCACTAAATTGACATGTCTACTCATACTATGCGGGGCAAATTTTATGTACTGTAACATAACCAAAATTACAATGACATCGTATCGCTTAAACGGATATAAAAAACTTTGGCATAAAAAAAGGTCAAAAACCGAAGTTTTTGACCTAAAATTGCTTATTTTTACTCTTATTTTCGACATAGCAAAACAAGCGTCTCGACCATTGTTTCATTTTCCCAAGGCAAGCAGTTTGCTGATTCTGAAGGTTGAGTCTGCAATTCTTGCTTCTTCGCTCCATCTGTCTGACAGAGGGAAATATACGTTGTCCTTTGCTTCTTCGCCAAAATCCCACCGGCCGTTTTCGTCTTGATTCGCATAAAGCCAATCTCTGACAAAGCTCAGTTTTTCTTCTGCCAGGTCGTATCGGCTCAATACTTCTATTGCTGCCAAATAACGACTTGAACTGCGGGTGGAAAATTTCTCAGGCGGTCGATTCAGCGGTTTATCGTATATGTAATACATTCCATCCGGTTTTGACAAGTAATAGTCCAAAAACAAATCTTCTGTTTGAGGCGACAATACACCGACAAGCAACGCTGAATGATAAAACATACCGAATCCTGTTTCAAATCTGCTTTGTGGTTTTCGACCCTTCCACTGAATAAATGCCGCAATATCATCTTCTCTGCTGTAACTGCCGCTTGAGAAGGCTTTTTCTACAACCTGTGCCCATTGATCAGCGACCTCTAACGCTGTTTCGTTTTGCGGTTCAAAAATGCGCAACCATGCGGAAAGCATTAACTTTTCAAAGAAAGGCCAATCATGCTTTTTTTCGGAATAGCCGTCAATCGCAAGATCTCCTTTAACGCATTGTTCCATACGCCTTAGTACAGTCTGAATAACTTCATCATTTGCTGTATAGCCTAAATAATAAAGTCTGCGGATCGCTTGTTCGGTTGTATAACTTTTGCCCGAGGCAGGACAACTCAAAGTATGAAACTTCCCCCATAGTCCATCCTCCCGCCGTTGTGCAAGAATTTGTTTTGCCCATTTACCGGTTTTATAAGACTGCATCGCATCGTCCCCTCAAACATCAAATTATCTTCAAAAACTTCATCGCTTCTGTAACCGTCGCTTCCTTTCCCGGCGGGCATTGAGACTGTCTGACATTTTTCAGACTTTGGTTTATTATAGTTCTTATCCTCAATAATTCCATATTTCTGTTTGATCCGGGCGATATAATAGGGAGGGAACCTTTAAGCCGGTCTGCTCCAACACATGTTCTTTGATCTGACCATATGTGACATCATTCTGAAACCCGGACATATCCATTCAATTTAGCGAGAACCTCGCACAACCCTTCCCAGAGTCAATTTCTCCCTTTGGAAAGACAAACCAGCGTTTCGACGTGTGTCGTAAACCTTTTTTTGATATAAAAAATTAAGGATTGTTCGCCCTTTTTCGATATAAGCGTTACAAGTAGACACGTCATTTTGAATATAACAAAGCCATTCAACATCGTTTATCCGCCTCTCGAAACGGTTCCTTACCGATATGCTATTATACGTCGTAACGAATGGATGATTGATCAGGCTGATATAGTCATTGCCCATGTCAGATATT
>DVIU01000063.1 GCA_018711035.1 Candidatus Scatousia excrementigallinarum | reverse complement strand
AATACTGTTTGTTTTCTACATTGATAATACTTCTGGAAGAATACGCTCCCTTATTAGCAAATGGTACAATTGCAAAATCGTCTTCACTCATACCGGTTAAAAGATAAACTTCACTCTTTTTATAAATTGCTAAATAGTCTTTGTATGGTTTTAAAGCAGTAATTGAATCTGTATTTGTATAAAAATTTCTTATATATCCGGCATCCCCTGAAGTTGAAAAATCGTCATAAGTTCCGAGTGCGGAATAATACATAACCGAGCCTGAAGCCACCCATACTCTGCCGTTATACACACAGATGACCTCACTGTAGACATCATTTTCCTTATCATCCTTGAGGTTACAATCTACAACCTCATTATCATCATTATTTTTAATATAAAACAATGAATCTGAATTACTTGAAATAAGCACCCCGTCAAGAAAGCTTGCGAATACAGGATTTGTACCGGTAATTGTCTTTTCCAGCTTTATAAGTTCAAGGTTTTGATAATTATAAATATAAATTTTACCTGATACAGTTGTAATAACAAGCTTTAAACGTTTGCCGCTACGCATTTCAAATAATCCGGTAACAGCCTCACTTTCAGGGAGTTCAAGAAACTTAGTATTACCGTTTTGTTTAATAATGCCTCTGTTTTGCAAAATTTCAATATTTTCGGAATCTGTCCAATATATTTTTTTGGTATCACTGCCAAGCTCGGTTTTAGTTAAAGCCTGATTAATACCTCCGGAAAGATTATAATAGGAAACTTCCATAAATTATTCTCCTTTTAATTTTTCCCTGTACCACTTAATTTTTGCTCTGATAAACTTGCCGACATCTGATTTATCAACCCACGGATAAGGCGGAATAAAGATAATATCAATTTTTCCAGCACTTAATGTCGACGGATGTTTCTGTCCGAATTCATAATGGGTCATAATCGTATTAGGATTCACAGGAATATTATATTTAACAGACAATTCTGCACATAGTTTCATAGCAGATTCAAACTGTTTCCCGGTAATGGGGTAACTGCCGCATTCTCTCCTGTTTTTAAAACCGGCCATTGCGCACATGGACACTCCTATAGAGCCAGTATTTCCGCCGCCGGTATGAGCTGCATAATATCCGGCAGCACATCTTAAATTATTCTCAGGTTTAAACTTTCCTTCATGGACATTACCATCTTTATCAACTAAAAAATGGTAATGTGTTTTTTCCAGTTCGGTCGGATAATATAATCCGGCTGTCCAGTGAATAATTATTCTTTTCATAGCACTCCAAATATATTTTACCGAATGGCTCCTAACCACTGCGGATTTTCTTTTGCGTATAACATAGCTGCATGGGTTCTGTTTCTTGCCTGCGTTTTCAAAACTATTTTGTCAATGTAATCCCTTACCGTCCCGTAAGAAATGTTTAGTTTGAGCCCAATCTCTTTATCCGAAAAACCCGATGCAACCAAAGTTATTACCTCAGTTTCCTTTGGTGTTAGTTTCATTTCGTCTTCCCTTGCTGAATATTCCTTCCGGCTATTCCTTTTTACTTAATAATACATAAAGAATAACAGCCATATGGCTATTTTTTTAATAATATTTCCTTATTAAATTTTTATTAATAAAAAGGGATGAAACAATTTCATCCCTTAGAGAGTAAGATAATTTAAAAGGATTGTAGATTATTATTTTTCAGATATTTATTTTCATATAAACCGATTTTCAAGGTTCTCAAATTGGAATAACATCTCTTTTTGACGCCGAACTCATTATAGTTAAGATAAAATTTACCTTGTCCCGTGCGAGGAACAGACGGCGGAGTTTCTTCATACAAAATAAACTTCTGCAATGATTCAAAAAAACGTTTAGCTTTTGCGTTAACCTTTCTTACGGTAGAAATTTCATCAGTATCACTAACTCTTGTAAGTTGAACAACCATATGACCGCAAACAGGACATTTTTTTAAGACATCCAATTCGCACAGCACGAATTTGTCGCGCGGAACAAGCCTGTAAGATTTTGTCTTACGTAACGCTCCGCAGCAATGTATATATCCCATACACATAAACCTCTTTCCCGAAGCACCGGCAAACAGCTTTACCATCGAGGGTGTGAGCCTTAACCGATTACATATTCAGTATAACGTATTTCAAAAATAAAAAAAGACGCCATTTCTGTATACATGAAGCAATCCCCATGTTTTCATGGGTAAGCTATAAGATTACTGCCATAAATTCCTAAAATCAAAATATCACTTAACACACAGCTCACAGCACATCTGGCAGGCCCCGAAAACCTTTGCAGCCTTAAGATTTTTTCTGAAGCATCGGTAATGAGGAAGATTAAAGACTTCTTTTAAAGGCATATCTTTAACATTTCCGATTCGCTGCGATAAACAAGGGTAAACATCCCCTGCCGGCGTAATCATCATATTAGAATATGGATAAGTGCATGGTTTATAAATTTCTGTCACCGGTTTATCCGCAGGGTAATTAAAGAATTCCTCAATTTTTTCAATAGGATTTTTAGCATATTCAAATTTCGGAGAAAAACGAATTTGAACCTTTGATTTTTTTTTCAAGCTTTCCAATTCTCTGTAAACTTCTTTAAAATGCTCCACATCAAAATATTTTTGAATCGGGTAATTTGCATTAAATTCGGGCACGAAACTGTCAAACAAAACAGAATTTTGTTTCAAATTATTATTCCGTAAAAAAGAAATTGAAAGAAAATTAAATTTCATTTCATCACACATTTTATACAGTTTAACCAGGTCATCGAGATTATTTTCAAGAACAATAGTTTTGATATCAACCATAGGCCTTTTATCACGGGAATTCATTCTGTCAAAATTATTCATAATCTTATCCCAAATCCCGGCCTTAGCACGATTATTGTCGTGATTTTCCCCGTAGCCGTCAAGCGAAACAGAGAGAAGCATCATTTTACTTTCAATAAATGCGTCAATAATTTCATCGTTAATTAATATACCGTTTGAAACAACATTAAGTTTGCCTGAAGTTTTCTTAGCGGTTTTCATAAGTATATCTATAAAATCCTTTCTGACTAAAGGCTCACCGCCGACAAGCGTAACAAAAGAATAGAAAGGAATTTGCTCAATAATCCTGAACCATTCCTCAGTTGTTAATTCTTCTTTATTTCTGTCTTCACCTACATAACAATATGGACATTGAAGATTGCATCTATAGGTCAATTCAAAAAAGTATCTTAAAGGTACTAAAGCTTTACCTGAATTTGACATATAAGAAGGCAGAGAATAAAGATTTCTTCCGATATCAAATAAGTTTGATAAATTCATAAAAACAAGGCTCCCTAAATATTTTACGGCATCAACAAAAGGCTTGTCCAGATAAACAAAATGCCGGAAACAATACCAATCATCGACAAGTGCCAGTTCCCATACTCCTTAGCAAGCGGTAAAAGGGTATCAAATGAAATATAAATCATAATACCGGCGACAGCAGCCATAGAAGCACCTACCATAATTTGCGGGAGGAATAAATGCAGAAGAAACATGCCGATAACAGCACCGATAGGTTCGGAAACGCCAGATAAGGCAGCATAAAGCATTGCATAGCGACGTTTGCCCGTAGCCTGATAAACAGGCAGAGCAACCGCAATCCCTTCAGGAATATTATGAATAGCAATTGCCAAACCTACAGAAAGCCCCAGTGTTAAATCCTGAGTAGAGGTCATAAATGTTGCCATACCTTCAGGAAAGTTATGAACACATATTGCAACGGCAGTCAAAAGTCCTGCGTGTTTAATCATACTGTTATGTTTTGCCGGCATATCAGGATTAAGCATTTCATCCTCATCCACGTGGTCAGGCAGGAAGTAGTCAATAAGAATAGCAATAATCAACCCGATAATAAAACTTAAATAAACAATCCAATTATATTTATTCGGAAAAACAGACTTTAACATTTCTCCGGCAGAAGGAATTATATCAACAAATGAAAGAAAAATCATAACTCCTGCGGAGAACCCGAGACCTATAGAAAGAACTTTCATATTGTCCCTTTTTACAACAAAAGCTATAGCAGCTCCAATTGCGGTTGCGAGTCCGGCTAAAAAAGTTATTAATAAAGCTATTCCATAATTTTGAGGCATAATATTATTCTCCAAAATAATATTAACACAAAAAAGACTAAAATAAATTTATTTTAGTCTTAGAAATTTTTTATTTGTATTTACAAATAGCATACATTAATGAATCTTCACGAGAATACCATAGCGCATTAGTTGAAGACCATTCAAAATATCTGCCTCTTACCCCCAGTGCAGAATCTTCCTCACCTGAAAATATACGCCAATCAGCACTCCCCGGGAACCCCAGACTTGATGCATTTTTAGAATCGTACCATAATGCAACCTTAAACTCATCAGCACCAATATTTGGCCGGCTTTTGTAAAGCTGTTTGCCGATTGAAGCCAGATCTGCCAGAGTAGGCATATTTTGAACACCTCCGCATTTTTGTACTGCACCTGCCCAATAATCATTTATCCCCATACATTTTTTAATTCCTAAACTATCTTTAACCGCTTCACATTCCGAGCGGGAAAGCGGCTTTGGAGAAAAAGTTGAAGAAAAACACAAACCGTCAAACTCAATACCACAGGATTGACCGAGACCGTTTGCATTAAATAAAATAACATCATTATTCAGCTTGTTAGGTCTCTTGCTTCCATTAATTTCAAATACGGCAGCTACACAATCAGTAGTAGCATTAGAAACCGGTTTATTATCTTCTGTAGTCCAAGGATAAAGAGTTGTGGATTTTAACGGTTCACATTTAGTATTATAAGAAAGTATCATAGGAGTCCCGTCTCCTGTTATTATACCAACATTAGGACTCGAGTAATCCTTCGTATTGCTCGTATCCATTTGAAAATCATTTCCTGAGGTAATATTAGAAACGTTATATTCCTCTCCATCTGACAATGTAATAGTTTCTGTAGGCCAGCAGGAAGAAATATTATTTGCCATACAAATTCTAGAAATTTTAAAATGCTTTCTTAATACATTAACAAATTCTTCTGTAGATTTGTACGGGCCTATTAAATCCAGAGTTGCCATTTTATCTGTAGCTTTTGTAAATTTATACTTAACTGTCCGAATTTGCTCACTTCGTATTCTTGCCTGAATATTATCAACGATATGCGGCAGAGTCATAGCTGCTATAACGCCTATTATACCGAGCGTTATAAGCACCTCCGCCAACGTAAATCCTTTAACAGAGAGGCTTTTATCCTGCCCCCCCCCCCGAAATGCTTACTATTACTGAATTTCGCATACGTTCCTCCTCCTTTATTTGTAATTATAAATCATTTTTCCCCATTTTTCAACTCTGTTTGAAAAAAATTTTGTTCCTGTTATAATCAGGTTATGAAAGATATGTTAGATAAAATATTACAAATAGAGAAAAAATATATTGAACTTGGAGAAACACTCTCAGACCCGGCCGTAATACAGGATTATAACAGATTCAGGGATTTGTCAAAACAAAGAAAATCTATGGAAGAAACTGTAAATCTTTATTATGAATGGAAAAAAGCTTCTGACGCAATTACAGAAGCAAAAGAAATGCTTCATTCTGAAAATGATGATGAAATGAAAGCATTAATAAAAGCTGAAATTGAAGAAAACGAAGCAAAAATTCCGGAATATGAAGAAAGAATGAAAGTTTTATTGCTTCCGCGAGACCCTATGGATGATAAAGATATTATGCTTGAAATCCGCGGCGGTGCCGGAGGTGACGAAGCAAACATCTTTGCAGGCGACCTTGCCAGAATGTATATGAGATACGCCGATAAACAGGGCTGGCAAACTCAGGTTCTTAGCAAAACAGAATGTGAAGCCGGCGGAGTATCTGAAATAATTATTTCAATAAAAGGTGATGCCGTATACTCACAACTTAAATATGAATCAGGTGTACACCGCGTACAAAGAGTTCCCGCAACAGAATCTCAGGGAAGAGTCCATACGTCAACAGCTACCGTGGCGGTTATGCCGGAAGTAGATGATGTAGAAGTTGAACTCAATATGAATGATATTGAAATAACTACAGCACGCTCCGGAGGTGCCGGCGGCCAAAACGTAAACAAAGTAGAAACGGCCGCACGCGTGTTTCACAAACCTACGGGAATAATGATTTTCTGCACAGAAGAACGTTCACAGCTTCAGAACAAAGAAAGAGCATTGCAAATCTTAAAAGCAAAACTCTATGATATGGAAGTTCAGAAACAAATGCAGGAAATAACCGACCTTCGACGTTCACAGGTCGGAACCGGAGACCGTAGCGAAAGAATCAGAACATATAACTTTCCTCAAGGCCGGTTAACAGACCACAGAATAAATCATAACCTTAATGTATGGACTGTAATCGACGGAGAGCTGGATGAACTGATAAAATTACTTATGGAATATGACCAGAAATTAAAACTGGAAAAACTTGCAGAAGTAGGTTAGGATACTATTGAATGACAGACAGAAAATGCGCAGGCTGCGGTACAATAAAAAACAGAGACGAAATGATAAAAATTACCAGAGAACATGCGCATAATAACATTGTTATAAACGGAGATTCTAAAATATTTGGCAGATCCGTATATCTTTGTTATAATAAATCTTGTATAGAAGCAGCATTCAAAAAAAATAAACTGCAAAAAGCATTGAAAACTTCTCTGCCGCAAGAGTTGAAAGGAAAATTAATAAATGAGTTTTGATACAATAAGAATAAATGAATTAGCTAAGGAATTAAAATTAACAAGCAAGGAAGTGATTGAGAAACTTGCACAAATTTCGATTACGGGAAAAACTCATTCAAGCACCTTAACTGTTGATCAGGTAAGAAGGTTAAAAGATTTTATAAATGCAGGTTCCGTGAAAGAAGTGAAAAAGCCAAAAGCTTTCATTGTAAAAAAAGCAAAAGTATCAGAACCCGAACAAACTCCAAAAGAAGAGAAAAAAGAAGAAGAACCTAAAAAGACACTTATTGAACGACCGAAAGTAGAAGTCGTCAGACCTCAGAGCCGTCTTGAGATAGTAAGACGCGCTCCGCGTCCTGCTGTAAAACCGGAAGGAGAAAGACCTGAACGACCACCTTTCCGTAAAGAAGACGGCAAAAAATTTCCACCAAGACAGCAGGGAGATAAATCAGAACGTCCTAAAAAACCGTTCCCGCCAAGAGACGGCCAACAGTCTAAGCCTACAGACGGGAAACGCCCTGAAAGACCTGTTTCTGGCGTAAAAAAACCTATTGAACGCCATATTATTTCTCAGGAAATATATGAGTCAAAAGGCCCTTCCAAAAAACGTTCGGATAGTAAAAAGAAAGATAAAGAATTTAATAAAAAAGAAGAACAGGAAAGAATTTCATTAGAAAAAGCCGCTGCACAAAAACATAAAAAGAAAATACATAAAGCGGAAGAAGTTCAGGAAGTAAAATCAATAGTAGTAAATCATGCAATGACAATTTCCGAACTTTCCGACAAAATTCAAAAAACACCGGCCGAAATTGTTAAATTCCTGATGATGAACGGTGTTATGGCTACAGTCAATCAGCTCATTGATATTGATGTAATCAAAAAGATATGTGCAGAATATGAACTTGAAGTTCTTGATGAAGATTTAGATGCTTACATTGAAGAAGAACTTGAAAAAGAACAGGAAAAGAAAGCGTTAACAGAAGTAGATAAAAAATTGCTCAAAAAACGCGCCCCTGTAGTAAGTATTATGGGTCACGTTGACCATGGTAAAACAACATTACTCGACAGCATCCGTGCTTCAAAACATAAAATTGTTTCAACAGAAGTCGGCGGCATAACTCAATCAATCGGTGCTTATACCGTTTATCTCGATAATAATAAAGAAAAGAAAATAGTATTTGTCGATACCCCCGGGCACGAAGCATTTACAGAAATGAGAGCGCGCGGTGCAAAAGCAACAGATATTGCAATTCTTGTAGTAGCGGCTGATGACGGTATTATGCCGCAGACGATTGAAGCTATTAATCACGCAAAAGCTGCGGAAGTCCCTATTATTGTTGCAGTTAATAAAATTGATAAACCGGGTGCAAACCCTGACAGAATTTTACAACAGTTAACAGAACATGGACTGGTTCCGGAAGAATGGGGTGGAGATACTATCACAGTCAAAGTTTCCGCACTTCAGGGAACAGGTATTGACGAACTTTTGGAATATATCCTTCTTGTAGCAGATGTACAAGATTTAAAGGCTAATCCGAAAGCTGAAGCGTCAGGGGTTGTAATTGAAGCAAATCTCGATAAAGGTAAAGGGCCTGTAGCAACACTTCTTGTACAAAACGGTACATTAAGAATAGGTAATTGCGTAGTTGTAGGAACTGCATGCGGTCGTGTCAGAGCATTACTTTCCGACAGCGGAGAAAAAATTCAAAAAGCAGAACCTTCCACTCCGGTTGAAATTCTCGGTTTAACAGAAGTTCCTCAGGCCGGCGATAGATTTGAAGTTGTTAAAAACGAAAAAGAAATGAAAGCAATCGTAGAAAAACGTCGTGAAAAAGAACGCGATAAACGATTAGAAGCAATGCTTCCTGCCCACATCAGGCGTGAAGCTGTTGCCGGAGATGAAGATATTCCTCAGTTGAACCTTATTATCAAAGCAAATACTCATGGTTCAGCAGAAGCTGTATCTCAGGCTATTGCACAACTTGAATCAAAAGAAATAAAAACAAAAATTATTCATGTTGGAGTCGGAGATATCTCAGAAGCAGATGTAATGCTTGCTTCCGCCTCCGGAGCATTAATCCTCGGCTTTACAGTAAAATGTGATAACAATGCCTCTGCCGCAGCAGACAGGGAAGGTGTTACAGTCAAAACTTATGATATTATCTACCAGATTCTTGAAGATATGGAAAAAACCATGCTTTCGCTTCTTCAACCTGAAATTAAGCAGGTTGAATTGGGTAAAGCAGAAGTTCGTCAGGTCTTTACAATCGGTAAAACAACAAAAATTGCCGGCTGCTATGTAACAGAAGGCAAAATTGTCAGAAGTAAAGATGCAATACTTCTCCGTGACGGAAAAGAAATATTCAGAGGGGCAATTGACCAGCTTAAACGTTTCAAAGATGATGTAAAAGAAGTTGCACAAGGCTTTGAATGCGGTATCTCTTTTGCAAAATTTAATGATATCCAAGAAGGCGATATTATTGAAGTTTCCACAACAGAAGAAATAGAACGCGAAAGTTTATAACCGGCACTGCCGCCGTCTATGATACAAGGAGATGATTATGACACTCAGAAACGAACGTGTAAGAAAAGAATTAATGAGAGATATCTCTGAAATTTTACGAAAAGAAATCCGCGGATTATCCGGGGTAGTTTCTGTTGTAGATGTAGAAGTATCACATGATAATTCATTTGCAAAAGTTATTTATAGTGTATTAGGCTCAGACGAACAGATTGAAAAAACAAAAGAAATAATTGAACGCAGTACGCCGAAAATCAGATTTGAAGTCGGGAAGCGTATAAGATTACGACTTACACCTGAATTGAAATTCGTATACACCGATTCATTGGAAAAAGGTTCAAGAGTAAGCGAAATTATTGACAAAATTTCAAGAGGGGAATTATAGAATCCGATGTTCGGCTTTTTGAATATTTATAAGCCCAAAGGCATGACATCCCATGATGTTGTAGCAGTAATCCGCCGTTTAACAAAAATAAAACAAGTAGGCCATACCGGTACACTTGACCCTTTTGCAGAAGGTGTACTGCCGGTTTGTATAGGAAAAGCCACAAGATTAATAGAATATCTGGACGATGATAAAGAATACCTTGCAACTGTAAAATTTGGTTCGGCAACAACAACCTACGACCTAGAAGGCGAGATTACTTATACTTCAAATACAAAAATTACAGAAGAAAATCTTATAAAAGAACTTGAAAACTTTAAAGGCGAGATTTCACAAATCCCGCCAATATATTCAGCCATTAAGGTAAAGGGCAAAAAGCTGTACGAATATGCCAGAAAAGGTGAATCCGTAGACATCCAGTCTAGAAAAGTTACAATTGAAAAACTTGAACTTAAGAACTTTGATTACGAATCACAAACAGCAGAGCTTCTTATTGTGTGTTCAAAAGGAACATATATACGTTCAATAGCCCACGATTTAGGTAAAAACTTATGCTGTGGCGGCCATTTGATAAAATTAGTAAGAACCTCCGCCGGAAAATTCAAAGTAGAAAATTCCGTGGAATTAGAAGGTTTAAATGTAAACGAAAATCTTATAAATCCGGTCACTGTAATAAGTCTGCCTAAAATAGAACTTTCAAGCAGCGAATATGAAGATATTTTACATGGTCGTCAAATAAAAAAAAATACCGATTGTGTCGATTTAGTAATTTTGATTTATAATAATAACATAAGTGCGGTTGGCATTTCCGATAAAAAAATAATTAAAGTCAAAAAGGTATTTTCATAATGAAAAAATTTTTAATAACTCTTGGAATTATAACATTAACGGCAGCATCAGCATACGCTGGCTGTGAAGAAGATTTTATGTGCCCTTCTCAAACTCAATTATCAGGGAGTTTTTCCAGAGGTTTGAGTACAATAACAGGAACAAATTTTCTTGCCTCAAAAACTGCACAATCCATCTTGAAAAGTCAGATAAAAAAAGAAGCCCGGGGTGATTTTGATGTAAAATTGAAATCTTACAGCCTTTCAGATTTAAAAGCAGGAAGATTTAAGTCTCTTGAAATCACAGGAAAAAATATTATTGCAGATGATGTTTATCTTTCACTGTTAAAATTAAAAACTTTATGCGATTATAACTACATTGTTTATGATAAAAAGAATAAAACAGCAACATTTAAAGAAGATTTCGGAATGGCATTTGCAACGTCAATCACGGAAGATGACCTGAATAATACAATGAATGCAAACGGATATAAAGAGTTAATTGATGAAATTAACTCTTTGGGAAAAAGCTACAAACTGTTTAACATAACACAATCAAAAGCAAAACTTCGAAACAATCAATTTTTATATGTGTTTCAAGTAGCGTTTCCTTTTATAAATACAAAACAAAATATAGTAGTAAGCTCTGATGTCAATGTATCAAACGGAAAACTTTATCTATCACATACCAGAGTAATCAATGATTTCATTTCCGTAGATTTAGGCAAAGTATCAGATATGTTAAATTATCTTAATCCTCTGAGCTTTTCACTAAGTATACTTGAAAATAAAGATGCAACGTTAACAGTAAAAGATGCCGTAATTAAAGATAACAGGATTGACATAGACGGTACAATTATAGTATTAAAAGATGTAGTAACCGAATGTAAGGAATAAAGAATATGAGAGCAGATCAAAAAGTATTTTTAGGATTATTAGGTGTTGCAATGGTCGCATCGTCAGTATTTTTAGGATTAAAACTTCTTGCACCGGGAGATACGACAACTGAAATTCCAGGAGCAGTGCAGGAACCCCCGGTCGCAACCCAGCCTGTAGAAAGACCTGATGAACCTGAGCAGCCTAAACCGAAAGAATACGTAGATATCTTTTTTATAGGTCAAAATGAAAACCACGAAGAAGTTTATAAAATTGTAAAAAGAGAATATGATCCCGATATTGACGGGTCAAAAATAAAATATGCAATCAGCTCACTTATTTTAGGACCAAAACAAGGAGAAAAAACAAAAGGCGTATATTCTGAAATTCCAAACGGTACGGAAATAATTGGAGTTCAGGAACGTCCGGATAAAGTTATAATAAATCTTTCATCACAATTTGAATACGGCGGCGGAACCGATAGTGTTTATAAACGCCTCTATCAGTTAATTAAAACGGCAAGAAAAAATACCGATAAACCTGTATATTTGTACATCAACGGTCAACAGGCCGATGTAATAGGCGGTGACGGAATAATGATAACACAGCCTTTAAGTGATAGTTCATTGGGCGGTTAGATAAGTGGAAAAAGACCTGGAGTACTATTTAAACCTCAACTGGACTTTAATCGAAGGTGAGGATTTAGATTTTGAAGGAAAACCCTATCATTACATTATGATAGAGGAAATTCCTAGTTTTTGTTTTTGTGCAAAGACTCCGGAAAAAGCTAGAGAAAATTATAAAAAACAATTAAAATTATCTCTTATGGTAATGCTTGAAAGCGGCGACCATATAAGAGAACCTGGGGAAGAAGACGACGAACCCGATTGGGAAAGTTTGTGTCCGTAAAAATTTTCAACATAATTAATTCTTATAAATCTCGGCATACTGCGGGTTGACGGCAAGCCATTTAAAGGTTTCCCCGCCCGCCTCAGGAATATCAATAACAAAAGTTCCGCCGTAACGCCCGCGAGAAAATGCAAGATAACCCTCTTTTGCAAGATTTTGAAATGCTTTTCTTATAGTATTAGGGCTTAAATCCATTTCTTTTGAAAGTTCCTCAATCGATGGAAGCTTTGCACCTATTTCGTAGTTTTCCCTAATCATTTTTTTAATATGGTTTTGCGTCTTTTCGTAATAATAAAATGCAGTATCCTGAGCCGACGCAAAAATAGATGTTTCTTTACGTTCTTTGTTAATATTGCTGGCAGATGGAAGTCTCAAGACAGTTGTTCCGTAACGGCCTCTGCGCGGCAGGAGAATACCGTCTTCTATAAGAGATTTTAAAGCATCATGAATAGTCTTAACACTTACTTTTAAAATAGCTGACAATTCTCCATGAGCAGGCAGTTTATCCCCCGGCCTCAGATTAGAATCAATATAATTTTTCAAATCATTTTCAACTTTTGAAACAAGAGTTCTATGGCTTACATTTTCTGATTTTGAACTCGTTTCAAAATTACAGGATTTCAAAACCCAGCCGGCATCTTTTGAGTTTTTAAATTTATGTTCCAGTATCCCGGCAGTACAAAGATATTCCAAAGCTAATCTTGCAGTATTAGCAGAACACCCTATTGCGGCAGCTATATTACGGGAAGATGGCAAATTTTGACCTGTCTTAAAATTTTTATGGATAATAAAATTTTGAATATCTCTTATCGCAGTCTCTCTCTTTGAAGTCAATTTTCTAACTCCGCATTCAGATTGAGCAATAATAATAGTTCCTATACATTGTTTTGAACACACGACACCTGAATCTTCCACATAACGGACAGCGTTCTGAATTGTACCGACACTGACACCGAGAAAATAAGCCAAATTGGCTTTAGATGGAAGCAAGCTGTTTACTTTAATTTTCCCGCAGGCTAAATCATGTTTTATCCAGTTAATTAACCATTTTCCGATAACAACAGCTTTTGATTCGTTTATATTTTTCAGCTCAGGTAATTCAACTTCAATATCAGAAGTTTTAATCTGAACTAATTCTGATTTTTGCGGCAAAATAAAGTTATTTTGAGTCATACACACACCCTTTTTGTAATAGTACACTATTTATAAAAAAACATCAACATATTTTTTGTTAGTTTGTGAAGAAAAATGACAAAAAAGACCGCGAAAAAAACTGCGGTCTTTTAACAAATCCCAAATCTTAGTAACCATGCCCTTATATAAGAGAAATTTATTCCAATAATTCTTCAAGGATAGCTGCATTTTTACCGGCAGTAGTAGATTCACGAACTTTTTGTTTGTAAATGTAAGTTCTCAAAGCTTCACGTATTAATTCACTGCGTGAACGATTTTCACCATCTGCAACCTGGTCAATTTTGTTCAAAAATTCTTCGGGCATAGAAATAAGTACTCGTGCCATATATTCTCCTTTTCTGCTACTGATATAAATTCTCGCTATACTATATAAAAAACATTTCATTAAAAAAAAGTGCTCAAATTTATATTATTTATATATACTATTTTTAAAAACCCCCACAGTACAAGGGATTACAACAGCAAGAACTTGTAACATTTTGTAATATTTAACTTATGCTTTACTACCGACCGTCTTTACAATAAGGTTATTTTAATGTAGTATTGAGGGAAAGAGGTCGTTTATGGAAAAAAAATTGAAATATAAGAGAGTACTTATAAAAATCAGCGGAGAGGCTTTATTAGGAGAACAACAGTTCGGAATAGACCAGAAACCTGTTGCAATGATTGCAAATGAAATAAAAAAAGCACGTGAACTTGGTGCTGAAATAGCAATTGTGGTTGGCGGCGGGAATATTTTCCGGGGAATGAAAAATAGCGCAAAACTCGGTATGGATCAAGCTTCCGGTGATTATGTCGGAATGCTTGCAACAGTAATGAATGCCATTGCATTACAAAGTGCTTTCAACCAGATTGGCGTACCTTGCAGAGTACAGAGTGCATTGGCAATCAATCAGGTTGCAGAACCTTACATAAGACACCGCGCAATCAGACACCTGGAAAAAGGCAGAGTTGTAATATTTGCAGCCGGAACAGGCAATCCGTTCTTTACAACTGATACGGCAGCAGCCTTGAGAGCTTCCGAAATCAATGCAGAAGCTATGTTAATGGCTAAAAATGGTGTTGACGGAGTCTATACTGATGACCCTAAAGTTAATCCGAATGCAAAAAAATTAGAAAAAATTACTTATGACGATATTATTAAAAATGGGCTCAAAGTAATGGATACGTCGGCATGTGCATTGTGCAAACAAAATAATATACCTATTGTTGTATTTGATTTTGATGCACAGGACGGTATCAGCAAAATTTTACAATCAGAAGAAATAGGTACTTACATAAGTTTATAGTTAAAGAAAGAGGTAAAAATGTCAGATCAGGCAAACGATTCGCTGGAAGAATTATTCTTATTCGGCGAAGAAAAAATGGAAAAAGCTATAACCCAGCTTAAACGTGAATTCGGCCAAATTCGTTCAGGCCGCGCAAATCCGCTTATTTTAGACAAAGTTGTAGTAGATTATTACGGAGCACCTACACCGTTAAGACAATTGTCGCAGGTTAATGTGCAGGAAGGTACAACCCTCGTTATAACACCTTATGATAAATCCATTCTCAAAGAAATAGAAAAAGCAATTATTAAAGCTGAAATCGGTATTACACCTAACAGTGACGGTATTTGCATAAGATTGGCATTTCCTCCTTTAACAGAAGAAAGAAGAAAAGAAATCGTTAAAGATGTGAAAAAAATCGGTGAAGAAGCAAAAGTTGCAGTCAGAAACATCCGCCGCGACATGACAGACTCATTGAAAAAAATAGAAAAAGATGAAAAGTTACCTGAAGATACTGTTAAAGATAATCAGGATAAAATCCAAAAATTAACAGATAAATATACAGGTATAATAGACAGTAATGTTTCTGAAAAAGAAAAAGAGGTTTTAACAGTATAATGACCGGAGAAACTAAAGGCTTAAATAAAAACGCAACAAGAATGCTAACAGGATTTATAATGGGAACCATAGCATTGTCCTGCATAATATACGGTAAACTTGCATTACTTTTGCTATTGTTATTTATAATATTCTCAGCATCAAGAGAGTATGTAAAAATCTTAGAACATAAGGGTTTTTATCCGAGCCTGAAAGTTATGTTTATCGCTCAACTGTTAATAGCCGCTATAGCATATTATCAGAGACTTGATTTAGTCACGGTAGCACTCACATTCAGCGTTATAGGCGCGTTTATGTGGGTGCTTTTCCGCGGACGTCAGCCATATATTGCCAATGCTGCCACAACAGTGCTGGGCATGATATATTGCGGCTGGTTTCCGCTCCACTTAATCTTTCTAAGAAATCTTTCCAATGAAAGATTTTCAGACGGGCTTGGTTTTGTTGTAATGATGTTCTCTGCCGTACTGCTTACCGATATCGGATGTTATTATGCAGGAAGACATCTGGGGAAACATAAACTTGCTCCTGTTGTAAGCCCGAATAAGACAATCGAAGGCTCAATAGGCGGTGCAATATGCGCGATTATCGGGTGTATTGTAATAGGGTATTTTATAGGACTTGAATGGTACATGTCCGCAATTGTCGGTCTTCTCTGTACAGTATTTGCTCAAATCGGAGACCTATGTGAATCCCTGATAAAAAGAGATGCAGGTGTAAAAGATTCAGGGCATTCGCTTCCGGGCCACGGGGGTTTTTTAGATAGAACCGATAGCTTTATTTTCACCATTCCGGTAATGTATTATTTTACTAAACATTTTATATTTTCAAATGACATAATTACGGGACTTATCCATTTTATAAAAGGAATTTTTTAATGACTTCGGTTGCTGAAATTTTCGGGATTAAGACAGAAGAAAATAATCTTTTTGAATACGCGCTGACACATCCTTCCTATACCAAGGAAAATAATCTTAGTTTTACAGAATGTTATGAAAGACTTGAATTTCTGGGCGATTCAGTATTAAAGCTTTTGATATCAGAACTTCTTTATACAAAATATCCTGAATATTCGGAAGGAGATATGTCGAAAATACGTTCTATTGTTGTATCAGACAATACACTTTCGAAAATTGCAATAAATATAGGACTGGATAAACTTATAAAGGCCGGAATACATGATGAAAAACAGGGTGTAACACGACTTGAATCAGTAACAGCATGTGCCTTTGAAGCAATATTAGGGGCATACTATCTAAACGGGAAATTACAGGAATTGAAGGGATTTGCATCAAAAGTCTTCACACAATATATAGAAGAAGTTGACAAAAACTTTGAAAAATATAATGCAAAAGCTATATTGCAGGAATACACACAGAGCCTTACTAAAGAAATTCCTGTATACAAACTGCTTGGAACAAAAGGGCCCGAACATCACAAAATATTTGAAATAGAAGTATCATACCGCGGAGAAGCAATAGCAACAGGAGAAGGGCGCACCAAAAAAGATGCGGAACAAAATGCAGCTTACGAAGCCTGTAAAAAACTGGGGGCAATATGTCACAAATAATAGTTTCACCTTCAATTTTATCAGCCGACTTTGCAAATCTTGAGCGTGATATTAAAAAAGTTGAAAATGCAGGTGCAGATTGGCTTCACATAGATGTAATGGACGGCCATTTTGTTCCCAATATTACAATAGGAGTTCCTGTCGTAAAATCAATAAAACAAATTGCGAATATCCCACTTGATGTACATTTAATGATAGAAACTCCTGAAAAATATATTGAACCCTTTGCAAAAGCCGGTGCGGACATCTTAACATTCCATTATGAAGCTGCAAAAGATAATGTTTCAGGAATTACGAATCTCATTCATTCATTTGGAATAAAAGCGGGATTGTCAATCAAACCTAAAACGAACACAGAAGAAATTATAAAATACCTTGAAGAACTTGACATGATTCTGGTTATGACAGTAGAACCGGGATTCGGCGGCCAAGCCTTCATGCCGGAATGTGCTGAAAAAATTTTACAAATAAAAAAACATGCAACGGATAATCTTATTATACAGGTAGATGGCGGGATAAATGAACATACAGCAAAAGTTTGCACACAATACGGTGCAAACTCTCTTGTTGCCGGAAACTATATATATAAATCCAACGATATTGAAAAAGCTATTCTAAGCTTACGCTAACCCTTTACGCTCTTTTCTTTTTTGAATTTCATTAGGGTCAGTTGTGATTGTGGAATCAGCCAGAGTAATATCTTTTTCTTTAGCTTCTGTTTCATCTTTTGTTTCAGACTGCTGAGCTTTATCACCATTTGATTTGTTAGGAGTGTCTGCTGCTGATATATATGTATCATTTTCAACTGACATTTTGGCAGTATTAATTCTTGAAACATCGGTATCAATCTGAGTTTCGGCAGAATTGCGTTCTGTAATACCGGCAGTACCGGTATCCATATCACCGCCGCCCTGACGTGAAGCTTTTATGCCTAACCGGTAATCTGGATCAACGATCATCCTGATAAAATTGATTCTTGAATTCTGTCTAATAACATTTAAAGCACCGTCCTTAGCTCCTGCTGCGGCAGTTGCTTTATCGGCAACGGAAGCACGTTTATCATCAGACACACCCATAAGCTCCAGACCTATATTAGCAGTTTCGGTACCGTATTCCACAGCCATTTCCGGAACACCGCTAAATCCTGAAACTGTTGCTTTTAATGCATCAACCTGAGAACTTAAAGAAGCAAGCGCACCTTGAGCACTGTTACCTGCCTGTGCAAGCTGGCCGCCCAAAGCAGACAATCTTGCCTGTTCTGCTTCTGTAAGAGGTTCTGCATTCTGATCCTTAGCACGTGCCACCAATGCATCATATTCAGTTTTTAACGCACTTGTCTGGCTTTCCGTCTGTTTTGCAATTTCATCGGCAGAATCTGCTAAGGATGCGGAAGCTTCTATTACACCCGGCAAGACACCAGACATGGCATTACTACTATTTGCAGCGGCACTGCTTTTATCCATAAAAATTTTGCCCTGATCAGAAAGGGTTGTGCCGCCTTCCTGTAATATAGAACGCTCTGCTTGAGCTTGATTCATATTCGTATTAGAATCGGTCTCATCTTTGTCATTTGCATTTGCACTATCAGATATTGCAAAAACCTGATTAATTTCATCAATACTTGTACTCCCGTTCACCATCTCATAAGTAACATCATCCGGAGCGTTGGAAAGCTTTGCAATCTCCTCGGCCCAGGCTAGAATTGCGACAGGGACATCTTCACCCTGTCCTTTGTAATCTTTAATCTCCTCAGCCGTACATTGTTCCCAATTTATAGAAGCATCTTTACTTCTTACAATGGGTTTGTTACTTACGGATCCTATTGCATCTACCATAGTATTCTCCTTTATTTAATAGTCGTTTTAATCTACGGATATAAGTATAAAAAACTTTAGTTTTATTAAGAAATGTAACAAATTTTATATAAAGTGAATATATAAAGTCAATATTTTTTTAAGGGAATTTTTTATATAAGTACGAGAGATAAATAAAGAAGAGAGGTTAATAAATGGCTAAACTGTTGACATTAACGAATACGGTTTCAGATACATATAAAAATACAGCAAAAGCTCTAAATGAAGTTAACTTATCAAATAAATTTATTGTAAGAAAGACATTGGTTGAGTTGATGAAACAATCTTTCTTTCATGGTTCAAACAAGTTTGGAAACAACTTTATAGCATAAGTTGTCGTTGGAAATAAAAGGAAAAACTATAAAAAAGGAAGCAAGGAATATTAAAAATTCATAAACATTATCGGCCGGCACTAAACCGGCCTTTTTATTTTTCTTAACAAAATTACCTGAAAATTATAGAAATTAAAATAAATATCCGTATATAAGAAATAGGAGTACAAATTTCGGAGTTTATGACATGGGCATGAATATCAATGCATTGGGGCAGGTTGCAACAACAGTTGCGTTGGACAGCGAATATCAACGGATACTCAGAGAATTAAGAGCGTTGGGAATAGAACCTACCGGAGACAAAGCCGTTGATAAGGCAAAATTACAGGCAGCTAAAGAACAGCAAAAAGCAAAAAATGCCGGTACGGTAATTATGCAGGCCGTAACAGGAACAAACGATACAGAAAAAGCAGGTGCATTATCCTCAGAGGATAATGTTAAAAATGACAACTCTATTCAGGCACAAAATATGACAGGTGCAGAACAGATTGCAAAATTGAATAAATTAAAAATTCTAGGTATGTATTAAGCAATTTTTTCCTTTCACAAGACTTACAAAAACTGAAAGGAAAATTTAAATGTCAGAAGTTTCATTTACCTCTATAATAAGGCCCGTATCTCTTGCAAAATTCGAACGGGAAACAGCCGGTATAACAAATAACGTTAATCACTGGTATGTAGAAGGTGCTAAAAAGGGTCTTTCTGCAAAAACCGACCGGATAATGGATTGTACGGCATTAGGTCTTACAGACGGGGAAAATGTATTTTTAATGCATATAATCCCGGATTTGAGTTCTAACAAAAAATATTTTGAAAAAATAATTGCAAAAATAAAACAGAATATTGATATAACGTCAGAATACATTCAAGGGCTTCTCGTAGGTTCAAAAAGTTACAGTCGTGAAAGCCAGATAGGTTACAATAATTTTGCCAGATTTTTGAAAGAAAATAAAATTCCGTTTTCAGAACTAAAAGGCGGTGATACCGTTCACAAAATAGGGTATCATACAACAAAAGATGAATGGCTTATATCAAATTATGATATTGACAGTTTGATTAGAAGTGGAGAAAAGGATTCTACAAAACTGTTAGAAATAGGATTTGATAAAGTCAAAATTAACAAACTTGATGAAGTATATTAATTGAAATATTTGTTAAGATGAATTTCCAAATCGCTTAAATATGACGGTATATCAGGATTATGAACAACATCAAAACATGAAAATGTAGGAATCTTTTCAAACCCGCAGAATTGCTGGAGTTTATGCATAGCAATTATAACTTCATCAACACCCCTGCCGTCAAAAAAGCCTCCGCTCTGTTCAAAAGCAGCTTCCGGAGAATTCCATGTAAGAGAATACATATATTTTTTGCCTTTCATTAAACCGCCTTCCCCATAATTTTCTGAAGGGCCGTAGAATAAACCATGTCTATATACGTCATCAATATAAGCTTTTGTAATAGCAGGAAACGAAAACCAATTCACCGGCATTTGAAAAATAACAGAATCTGCCCATTTAAATTTATCAATTTCACCTTCAAGTTCATAACCTTTTTCAATAACTGTTGTCTTTAATTGATTATGAGTTGAAAGAATTTCTAAAATTTTATCAAATAAAGTTTTATTTAACCGTCCCTGAGCAAATGGATAGTATTTATGACCGTTTAAAAGAAGAATATTCATACCTAATAATTATATTAATTACCTGATAAAAACATTCCCATATAGAATAATAAATTTATATTTTATAAATAAATTTTCGCATACCTTCGTAGCCTTTTACTAAAATATCTCTTGAATTTGAAGCTTTCAGCCCGCTAAATATTGTATTAAACAGTTCTTCTGAAAAATTAACCGAATTTTCTAATAAATTACTTAATGTTCTATTCGCAACGTATGATGAAAAATGATGTTTAACATATCCTCTGAATTCTCTTATTTTCAATACCGCAACCTCGGACGCATTAAGAGTGTCCAAAAGTTTATCATCAAATGCTGTCTTTCTTGATTTTTTGAATAATCCTTTTAATTTTTCAATTTGATGAACAGATTTAGAATCCTCCAGCGACGAATCCAGTAAATCTATTGAAGGCCTATACATAGTGTCGAGTTTATACTGCATTAAATATGGAGCATCTAAACCCGAACTGTATACTGGTTTGTATGAAGTTTCCAAACTATCTAGCAAATCAAGATTTGGGGTAAATATTCTTGGATTTCTATCATTTATATAAAATTTATGAGATTCTTCCCCTTTCACATTTGTTTTTCTGGCCATACGCATTACATATTTATATGTATCCTCAGTATACGAGGTTAAATTTTGGTACCAATATTCGCCATATTCTGCCATCGATTTCAGGTAATCATTTTTTGTCTTACTGAAAGACAACGATAACAATTTATCTATTTCTTTTCTGTAATCTTGAACAGAACTTATTGAACACAGATAAGATGCCGGTGCCGCAAGAATATTTCGACCAGGAAGATTCGGGTCAACATGCGAATAAGCATCACGATAATCTGAAAGAAACTGTAACTTTTTCATTTCCAATTTTAAAATATCACTATCCGGATTTTTATAAATTTCTGCTTTAGCTTGTTCAGAGTCTAAGGATTGTTTGATACGCGATTTTTCACTTGGGTACGGCCAGTTTTGCGTAATCTTTTTAATATAATCATATCTTTTTTCGTGATACTTAGCCTTTACTTTAAGATATGTCTTCAGAAAATTTTCCTTTTCCGCAACGGTATCAAAACTATCCATATACCACGGCATTGATGCCATTTCAAACATTTGCGCATTTTCGGGGAATTCTGATAACGGCAGTAAACATTTTTGGCTTTTATGACTGTCAAAAAAATTCATTTCAGCAATCTTCTCTGTCCACTGATAATCAATAAAATTGACAGTATTATCTGAGTTTAACAGAATATTTTTACCATTCAAATCCCCATGATAAATACCCAGTTTATCGAGCTCAAACATTTTATTAAATAAATTTTTCAAATGTTGTTCAGTATAACGATTATCTCTTGAGACACACTTGCCTGGGACAAGAGTTGATATAAGATAATGCTCGCCAAGATTATTTACCCGTGCTACTGCTTCCTGCCCTCCTATTATATGAGTCGGTATAAGTGCTAAATTTTTATATTCTTTTGCATAATCATCCGAGTATCCTGTTTTATTTCTTTTTATAACAATATTCGCAAGTTTAGGATGATTAAATTTATAAGTTTCACCGCCGATACCTTCACCCAATTTAGTTACATTTGCACCAGTTAAGATGAATTCATCCGTTTCCTTTTGTAATAATGTGCGAACCTGATTATATTTATTATTAAAGTCTTCAAAATACGAAGATTTAAAGCTTATTTGCTTTGGACTTACTGTTCTTATCTTTAAAGTTAGTGTCTTTTGAGTTAATATTGGTTCTGTTCTCATCTCGGGTTTCCTTCGCGTTTTTTACATACTCATAACCTGCTATTCCTAATA
>DVIU01000062.1 GCA_018711035.1 Candidatus Scatousia excrementigallinarum | reverse complement strand
TAAAATTTACACCTGTTAAGAATAAGCAGTGGAATACTAATTATAACCGGTTTACTCCTATAGAATATAAAAATAGAAGAAGAGAGTTCAGGCAATTTAGAGTAATAGAACTTGTGGTCGATTACTCTTCTAGTATGAGGAGTTGGATAAAACTGGCAATATCTGTGGCAAAGTATGTTTTGCCAACAATACCGCCTCAAACAAGAACTGCTTTGCGGGTATTTGGACAGAATACTCCGGGGTTATCTTGTAAGGCAACTTCAAAATTAACTGCGTTAGCTTCTAATAATAGCAATAATATAATAAAAGGTTTGGATTCTGCTGAAATAGGCGTTATGACGCCGCTTACTTTAGCTCTTGAACAAACGGTATATGTTGATTTTAAGCCTCTGTACCGTAATTTTGGGAAGAAAATAATTCTGATAACTGATGGCGAAGATACCTGCGGCGGTAATCCTTGTGAGTTTGTTAAAAAGCTTGTGAAAACACGTTCGGATATTGTTATTGATGTTATTATTATCAACGGGTCAGGCGCGCTAAAATGTCTGTCTGATGAAACAAATGGGAAATATTATAACGTACAATCTGAAAAGGAGTTTGTTGACGCTTTTAGTGAAAGTTTAAAAACAAAACCTGTTCAGACACCTCAATCAGCTCCGCATTATAAATTTATACCGTTAAACGACGATTTAATGCGTGATTTATTTTAGACAGAACGCAAATTTTGTATGAATTTTTTTATTCTTCCGAGAGCTTCTTTTAAATTGTCAATTGAATATGCATAAGAAATTCTTAAATAACCTTCTCCGCATTCTCCGAATGCTGTTCCGGGAACAACTGCTACTTTTTCTTCCATAAGAAGTTTTGTAGCAAATTCTTCACTTGTCATATTGAATTCTTTTATACAAGGGAATACATAAAATGCACCGTAAGGTTCAAAACATTCCAGTTCCATTTCTTTGAAAGCGTTCATAAGAAAGCGTCTTCTCATGTTATAAGATTTGCGCATTTGTTCAACATCACTGTCACCGTTTTTAAGTGCACTAATTGCAGCGTACTGGCTTGTTGTAGGTGCACACATAATTGCAAACTGGTGGATTTTTGTCATCTGTGAGATTATTTCTTTTGGCGCGCAGGCATATCCCAGTCTCCAGCCTGTCATTGCATATGCTTTAGAAAATCCGTTTATAAGTATAGTTCTCTCTTTCATACCATTAAGAGATGCAATAGAAATGTGTTTGTCTTTGTATGTCAGAGCAGAATAAATTTCGTCTGACATAACAAGAATATCTTTTTCTTTTACTATATCTGCAATTTTTTCTAAATCCCCGCGTTCCATTATTGCGCCTGTAGGGTTATTAGGGTATGGCAGAATTAAGACTTTTGTTTTTTCGGTGATTGCATCTAATAATTCAGCAGGCTTTAGACGAAATTCATTTTCAGCCTTTAGATTTATAATAACAGGTTTCGCGTCGGCCAGTATTGCACAAGGCTCATAAGATACATAAGAAGGCTGCGGTATTATTACTTCGTCACCAGGATTTATAACTGCACGCAAGCCTATATCAATAGCTTCCGAGCCCCCTACGGTTACGAGGATTTCGTTATCAGCATTGTAATCAAGGTTCTGGGTTCTTTTTAAATAATTTGATATTTCCTTACGCAGGTCTTTTAAGCCGGCATTTGAAGTATAAAATGTTCTACCTTTTTCAAGAGCATAAATCCCTTCATCTCTTATATGCCATGGTGTATCAAAATCAGGTTCTCCTACGCCGAGCGAAATTGCGTCTTTCATCTCACTTACAATATCAAAAAATTTTCTGATACCTGACGGCTTTAGAGAAGTAACTTTTTCTGAAAGAAAGTTTCTCATGGCGTGATGACCTCTCTTTCATCAACCGATTTTTTGTTGATAATTGTTCCGTGATCCTTATATTTTTTTAAAATAAAATGTGTTGCAGTACTTAAAACACTGTCAAGAGTGGAAAGTTTATCAGAAACAAAGCCGGCAATTTCTTTCAATGTTTTTTCTTCTAATGTTACAAGAAGGTCGTATCCGCCTGAAATCAGATATACTGCTTTAACCTCCGGATAATTATAGATCCGTTCAGCAATTTTATCAAATCCCTGTCCTCTTTGAGGTGTGACTTTTACCTCAATAAGTGCCGTAACTTTTTCTATAGAAGTTTTCTCCCAGTTAATAAGCGTGTGATAACCGCAGATAATCCCTTCTTTTTCAAGTTCTTCAAGTTCTTTCAAAACAACAGCTTCCTCTGTCCCAAGCAATACCGCAAGTTCATTAAAATCAATTCGGCTGTTTTTTTCTAAAATTGCCAGTAATTCTTCTCTCATAAATATCTCCTGTACATAAGTAATTCTATTGTATAACAAAAACTTATTTTTTCATGATATTATATTAAACCTAATATAAGAACTGTGCACGGCTGGCATGGTCAGGACAAATACCGGTAACGAGATTTATGAATATAAAAAATTATGCCTTGATAGGCCTTGCAGGAATTTCTTCATTAAATACTACAGTAAAAGCTCAAAAGTTTTTACCGAAGTCGGTTTCCGTTTTTACGGAAATTGGTGTAAGTGCCTGCGCCCATCAGGAAATGGCTTTATACAGAGGGGCAAATATCGGGTTTCAGTCGGGTAATAATCGCATAAATACTTTTTTAGGCGCGTCCTTAAATTCTGACAAAAAGGCTGATTTTAACGGTATGGTTACAAATAATTTTAAATGGCACAAATATTCAAATTTTAGTAGCTGGGCTCGTTGTATGTTTTCTTTTTCTAGAAAAGTAAAAAATATATCCTTTGAACTTTCTCCGATAAGGATAAGTAAGCCATATAAAAATTTTACCTTTTCTGCAAATCCTGCATTTACCGTATATAAAGATTTTAAAAATAATAAGACCGGAGCGGGATTGAATGTTATTTTGGAATCAGTATATTCAATTACCCCCAAAGATAAGCTGTTTTTTGAGTTAGACTATCATGCAAAAAAATCTAACATTGAAAATTCTTTAAATAAGACATCATATAAGATTACATACCAAAAATATTTTTAAAAAATTCCCGGAGATGGATTCGAACCACCGTTGGAAGAGCCAGAATCTTCAGTCCTGCCACTAGACGATCCGGGATTATTCTTTTGTCAGTTCAGAGAGGGTGGGATTCGAACCCACGGTGGAGTTGCCCCCACACAACCTTTCCAAGATTGCACCTTAAGCCTCTCGGACACCTCTCCTTGGTTTTTTACCATGGATAAGCCATGCGCTCTTTTATATTTTACAAGAATCATTCTTTATTGTAAATACTTTTTTTATTTTTATTTTTATATCCATGCGGGTATTTTTTTGTTTTTTATTTAATATTAAGAACTATGAATCGCTGTAATCCTTAACTGGATTGGTTGTGCGGCTTTGTGTTTTAACTCTTTAATAATAATAGTTCCATGGTAAAATTATTGTTATGAAAAACGTTATTTCAAGACCTGCTTACAAATTAAACGGAAGCATAATAATTCCGTCAGATAAATCTTTGTCACACAGAGCCATAATGTTTGCGTCATTGGCTAATGGAAAATCAATAATAAAAAATTGCTCCAACGCAAATGACCCGATGTCTACGCTCAGGCTTTTTAAAATGCTGGGCGTTAATATCGAGTATGTAGATGCTCAAACTCTTTCTGTATCATCAGGAGGCGTTTTATCAAAACCTCATCATTTTTTGGATTGCGGAAATTCCGGCACCACAATGAGATTAATGTGCGGAATCCTCGCAGGACAGCCTTTTAATTCCGTTCTTATCGGGGATGACAGTTTAATGAGCCGTCCTATGAAAAGAGTTATCGAGCCATTAACTATGATGGGGGCAAATCTTTCGGCTGTTGATAATCGTGCACCTATTCACATTTTTTCAAGTAAACTGCATGGAATATCATATGAATCAAAGATTGCTTCAGCTCAGGCAAAATCCTGTGTGCTTTTAGCCGGGCTTAACGCTGACGGAGAAACGATTTATACAGAACCAAGCCTTTCCAGAAACCATACCGAACTAATGCTAAAATATATGAATGCAGATATTGAATGTAACGGTAATAAAACTTTTATTAGATGTTCCGTACTGGAACCTAAGGTTTTAAATGTAGTTGGAGATATATCTTCGGCAGCATTTTTTATAGTTGCTGCTTCTATAGTACCCGGGTCGGATATAATTTTGCAAAATGTAGGTTTAAATCCTACGCGTACGGGTATTATAGATGTTATTCAAAAAATGGGCGGAGATATTGAAATACTCGATAGAAAGACTGTTTCGGGCGAGCTTGCAGGGGATATAAGAGTCAGGTATTCTCAGTTGAAAGCTTGTTCTATCGAAGGAGACATGATTCCGCGGCTAATTGATGAACTTCCTGTTATTGCAGTGCTTGCTACTCAGGCAGAAGGCCGGACTGTAATTAAAAATGCAGAAGACTTAAGGAATAAAGAGACTGATAGAATTCATGCAATTGTAACTGAATTGAGAAAATTAGGTGCAAATATTGCAGATACATCGGACGGTTTCATTGTTAACGGCAAGTCTCTGCTTAAAGGTGCTGTTGAAGTTGAGTCATATAATGACCACAGGCTTGCTATGAGTCTGTATGTGGCTGGATTAATTTGTCAAAAAGATATTGTTATCAAAAATTTTGAATGGGTAAATATTTCTTTTCCTGAATTTGAAAGTTTAATGCAGAAATTATTGTAAATGAATGTTAATTCCTTTATGTGACATAATAGCAATTTTTACCGTACAAATTTGTTTATATTATTGTAGGTAATTTTGAAAGGTTATGTTATGGTAGAAGGAATTTACTCAGTCGGCTATAATCCTTACAGCAGTTATTATAAATATAATGATGACTTTTTAGCTCAAAGTTATTTTAATAACAATAATTCTGTACCGGAGGTTTCTTTTACCGGCTCTAAAAATGCTCCTGCATCGTCGGATAAAGATGAAGAATCTTCAAATAATTCTGCATTATGGACTGTTTTGTTTGTTGCAGGTGCCTTTTTAACAGGGAAATACTTTAATAAAATTAAAGGCTTTTTCTCCAAAGGAAGTACTCCGGAAGTTTTGAATAAAGCAAATAGAACTCTTAATAAGGCAAAAGATAAGGTTGAAGGTGTTGTAACACAAAATAAGAAGCAAAGAATTAAGAATACATCATCAACAGGAGCCGCTAACACTGTTACAAATTCAAGAGAATCTGAAATAATTAATAATATTGATACAAGGCATGTAAATTCAAATACACGTAAAAATGTTGAAGATAGTCTGGATAGCGTTGTTACACCGTCACAACAGGCTGATTACGATGCTCAAATTGCGTACAGACCTATGTCACAAAAACAAAATGCCGCCAATAGCAGAAATAATACTAAAAATGCAAAAGAACGCGCTGATAAAAATTCTATAGCAAATAACTCAAAAGGCGGAGAAAAGCTCGAAGCCGTTTCTGCAAACACTGCAAAGGAAGAACAGGCTGCCGTTAAAATTGCAGATGGCGCACATGTTTACCCTGAAAATAAAAACACATATTTTACTAAAAACGGTAAAGTTACGAAGATTATTTTAGCAAACGGAAATAAAGAAGTTACAGATCCCCTGAAAATTGCTAAACATCTCAATAAACATAATATTCAAATTGAGACATTTGCAAATATCAGTAAAAAGAAATTAAATGTTTGTGCATAATAAAAAATACCCCGTAACCGGGGTATTTTTTATGGGCTCAGAGGGGCTCGAACCCTCGACCAATTGATTAAGAGTCAACTGCTCTAC
>DVIU01000061.1 GCA_018711035.1 Candidatus Scatousia excrementigallinarum | reverse complement strand
TCCCATTCGCCGCCCGCGTAGGCAAGGCCTTCCACATCGAGGGAGTATCTGCCAAACATGCAGCCAACAGCGTAGGAAATGAGCGACACGATTTCGTCGCGCATGGTGCGCACATAGTTGCTCGCCTTCATTTCTTCGGGCACGTCGTCCTTGGTATCGTATATGCGGTGGACTGTAATGTCTTTTTCGGCTACGTCGGGAGTAAGCTCATCCTGCAAACCGTAAATATCTATAAATATGCGGTTGAGCTCCTCCTCGTTTGCTTTAAGTTGCAAAAACCGCTTTTCGCACTCTTCCTGCCACTCTCTGTATTTATCTGCAATTAATCTACCCATTATTTACACCAACGCACTAATCTTTGCCGAAAAATTAATATTATTCCAAATCATCACATCGTCATATATCGCGGAGTCGCCATTAACAGCTTTTCTATATTTATTAAATGAAACATCAAATCCTTGCTGCTTCTGATTTAATAAGGAGCTTCCAGCGGATAATGCAGCAAGGACGCCGCTAGAAGCAGTAACTGGAGCTGAAACATAATCAACGACAATAATAAAATAATATTTATATGTAGCAATTACCCCTAATGGATCTTCCAAATTATTTTTAAGGGTAATATAACTTTCGCTAAGCTTTAAACACAAATCCTTTTTTTAACCGCTAAACTCCAATTCGGCAAATTTTTTTCGTTGGCTTCCACTAGTCAATAAGCCTTTGATTTTCTTATCAACACTCTTGAATTCAATAAAATACAAATTTTCTTTCAATAACAATGAATCGGCAGAATGATAGTTCCCTTGAGGATAAAAACTATTGGAAATTTTATCAAAACAATATGCCTCTACAGTAGTATTAGTTACTAATGGGTTACCAGTTACATCCATCGACATAGCCATATACGATTCATATTTAAATCCCTCAGCCTGCAAAAAAGAATCGATTTTTTCTAATTCCGAATTCATTTTAATCCTCACCATTGCCATCCGTTTTCTGTAATAACTGACTATGCATAGCATCCATCTGCAAAAACGGTAGAGCCAATGCAGCATACGCTTCATTAATTTTATCATCCACACATTCAAATGACACAGAATGGTCAGGCGCTTGCTTTGATTGATACACATGAACTGAGTTCGATAATTTATCTTTATGCATATAAGTATCCAATGCAAGCAAGAAATTAGGGCTATGAGTCGTAAGTAAGACCTTTATTCCCCATTCCTTAACCAGTAACACAATTATTTCAGCAAAAATATTTTGCCATTCAGGATGTAAATGTGACTCGGGTTCATCTAATATTAGTAACGAATTCTTACTTATTTGTCTATTATTAATAAGCTGTTTTATGGTTGCAAAGCATTTTGAGCCTGTTGCCAAATTCTGAACGAGCAAATTTTTAATAATATTATCGTTATAAGTATAATTGGTATCCGCTTTAGAAATATTTCCTGGAAATGAATCCTTTATTAAATTTAACACACGATTTTCTTCCCCTTTTAACATTTCCTCTTCAAAAACAGTTTCATTAGGCTTATTCTTTAAGCAATATAATAAATGTTGATTGTGGCTATATTTGTATTCGCTTTTTATTTTTCTATTCAGATTATCTACAGAGTAAGCATCATCAAATAAAATTACGTTTGTAAATCCAACTTTATTGAACACAAACGAATCCGAATCCACATCCCCATTCCCAGATATCGTAATCGAATCGATTATCTGACCGTCATCTTTCAATACAACTTGACCAGATGCATCGGTTGCATCTCCAAAAATATTAGAAATTACTTGATTCGAATACTCGGCGCGCAAAATCCTAGACAACGTATTCTTTAAAAAGACTCTTACATTATCGCTTGAGTTTATATATTTATCAATACTTTTATATTCATCATAAGCTTTCTTTTTCTTTTCGGCAAACCCATCTAAATATTCAATAAAAATCTTATCATTCAATGCATTAGGCTTGGCTATACTAATTAAATATTCCTTAGTGATACCATTAAAGAAATCATCTAAGTGGTCGTAGATATCCCCACCTAATTTATCTGGAGCAGTGAATGGTTCGATATTCCTATTGAGCGCCCCAAGCAAATTCAATGACATAAACAATGTCAATATGTTTATAGTATTTCCAATATTATTGCTTGGAACATTTATATACTTAGTTAATAAATCAAAGCGTAACTCTTTAGATAGCGCCAAAAGGCAATTGCTTTTTGTATGTGCTACTTCTTCAGCATATTCACTCGGTGATAAAACCTCCGTTCTAATCAAAGAATATAAAGCCTTCCCCACAGTTGACTTGCCTGAATTATTGGGACCAGTCATAACAGTGAGGCCATCCAATTTGATTGTAGAATCTTTAATTATACCTACATTTTTTAAAGTGAGTTCCATAGTCCACTCCTCGTTTTTTTATTAATTATAACCAAAATACTGGTTACTGAAAAGATTTATTTTTATTTAAGATACACTAAACGAAATATTTATGTTACCTGCATTAATTGCGCTATCAAAGGAACAATCCACGAAGCGGCTTGGAGGCTTTGTTCGGCAAGCCATTTAAATACGCCTTTAACCTTGTCCCACCTGGTTCGTATATTCTTTTCTTTAGCAATTCCTTTCAGTTCATCGAGTTTGGCAAGTATTGCTACTTCCTCCTCTGGGCTTAAACAAGCTTCCTTAACCTTTTCGATAGTCTGTTCTATCTGTACAGATATATCGACATTCACCTGTGCGCTTGCGGAAGCATTTGCTGAGGCATTACCACCAATCAAGTTATTATTTATTTGAATACCCGTAGCCATTCCGCCTCCTTCATTATTAGGCTTAATTTCACATAATAAATTCAAATACCTTTCCAACTCGTTTAATACATTGCGATATATCAAACGTGCTTGCTGCTCGTCAACCTTAATTTTAGATAATAGCTTTTTGGCCACATTAAAAACCTCGTCACCAAAAACAATCTCACTTCGATACTTATTAACCATATTAACAATAAAATCTTGTTTATTTGATTTAACAGCATCTTTAAGTGAGTTGCCAATATCAACATCTTCGCCTACTTCCAAAATCTTTTCTCTATTAGGTATGGCATTCCACACAGCTCGCAGACAAGCAAACATGATACCTAAAAAGTCATACACAATTCCCTTATCATAATAAGACGATTGATATAAAGATATTTTAGCGGTATTCCAAGAGATTCCTTTCGGATTATATCTGTCCACAGAAGAACGTATTTGCGCGTCCAGTGTCTTCGCTTTGGAAAATAATTCTTCATCAGATAATTGCAAGTGTTGTAATTTTTGTATATCCGCTAAATAATAATCAACTTGTTGAATCTGCTCATATGTCATTATAAAATTTCCACCTTAGACTTTTACTTAATTAAATTCAAAGTTGTAATTAAAGTTGGCAAAACGGCAATCATGACATCGGTGCCTTTATCTGCCACCCATTTAAGAATAGATGAAATCTTTTCTTTTATGGTCTTT
>DVIU01000060.1 GCA_018711035.1 Candidatus Scatousia excrementigallinarum | reverse complement strand
TATGCTTTCAAAAACTGTGTATGCAAAACCTTTTTTCTATGCTTGGCAACAAGCGTTGGCAGAGTCATTGCAGCAACTATTCCTATTATGCCAAGTGTTATAAGCACTTCTGCAAGTGTAAATCCTTGTTTCATTAATCCTCCATATTTAGAATTATAAAATATTTCATTTTGTATGTCAATATTTAGTACTACATTTTGTAATATTATATATTGTTTATAGAGTATCAAAATACTCTTATCATAAATATATGAAAGATGAAGAACTATTTGATAGAATTGCATTGAATGTTAAGGTTGAACGTACAAAAAAACGTTTAACTCAGGCTGCATTGGCAGAACTAATAGATGTACACGAAAAATATATTGGTAAAATAGAAAATGGCAAGCAGAATGTTACAATAAAAACCTTGAATAAACTTGCAAACGCTTTAAATATTGATATTTGCAAATTGTTTGAAAATCAGAGTTAGTTGTTGTTAAGCTTTTTATCAATAAATGCTTTATGGAGATTTGCCTGTAAGTTTCCTCGTACGATATGGTATGCGGCAATACCGATTGCGGTAATTCCGGCTGTAATTTTAGTCTTACTGCTTATAGCTTTAAATGGATGTTTAAAAACCTGAACTAAAGAATTTCCTTTTTTAAAACCTCTTGGCAGAGCTCCGAAAAGCCAGCCTGCTCCCATAATTGTTCCACCCGCAAGTGTACCGTAAATTGCGCCTTTCGCTGTACCTTTAGTTATTTCTTCCGTTGCAGTAAAAAATTTTGCAATTGATGCAAGTTTTTGTTTAAAAGTCTTTTTATTATCAGGTTTATGTTCTTGTGCCAATTCAAAGCTGTCCATATGATCGGATTCAAGTATTTTATTATCGGCAGCAGGTTCGTTAAGTAGCTTTTCATTATGTAAAGGCGGTTTTTCTTCTGAAATATTGGAAGATTTAAAATTAATGATATTAGAATTGAAACCTACTGACATAATTTGCTCCTACAATTTCATATGTATGTATATTAAAACCGATAAATGCAAAATTTTGTCTCAAAATAGAGACATTTTTTACAAAAGTTATTAATTTAATTAAACAAATTTAGCTGAGGAACGTTCAATTCGGTGTCAGAAGATTTTTTACGTGTAGCTAGGTTGTTTGAGAAGTCTTTTTGCATTTTATTCATCAAATCCTGAGAACGTTTAATTACCGAATTTGGCAGACCTGCCATTTTAGCAACCTGAATACCGTAACTTTTGCTTGCTCCGCCCTGAACAATTTTTCTTAAAAATTCAATTTCACCGTTTTCTTCTGCTATTGTAATTCTGTAATTTTTAATCTGCGGATAAGTATTAGTCATTACATTAAGTTCATGATAATGTGTTGCAAAAATAGTTCTTGCTTTAATCTTTGTCGTAATAAATTCGGCGACTGACCATGCAATAGCAACTCCGTCATAAGTGCTTGTTCCCCGTCCAATTTCATCAAGAAGAATAAAACTTCTGTCAGTTGCTGAATTTAGAATAAAAGAAGTTTCAATCATTTCAACCATAAATGTTGACTGCCCGAGCGTCAAATCATCAGAAGCTCCAACCCTGGTGAATATTTTATCTATAACACCGAGTTTTACATAATCTGCCGGCACCCAGGAGCCTATTTGTGCTAATAATGCAATAAGAGCATTTTGTCTCATATAAGTGGATTTACCTGCCATGTTAGGGCCAGTAAGAATCATAAACTGAGTAGCTTCATTACTGTTGCATTTTAGTTCCAAATCATTTGCGACGTATTCTCCCAGCGGAAGAATTTTCTCAAGAACCGGATGACGGCCGTTTTTAACAATAAAGTCATCAGATTCATCTATTTCCGGTTTGCAATAGTTATTTTCAACCGCAACTTCGGCTAAAGAAGATAGAACATCGGAAGTTGCAACACATTCTGCTATTTCTCTGATTTTTGAAACAAATTCTTTTGAATATTCTCTAAAATCACAGAATAATTTATACTCAAGTTCAGTTGATTTAAATTTTGCAGACAGAACATCGTCTTCATGTTTTTTCAATTCTTCCGTAATAAATCTTTCGCCGTTGGTAAGCGTTTGTTTTCTTATATATTCCGGAGGAACCATGCTCAAATTTGAGTTTGTAACTTCAATAAAATATCCGAAAACTTTATTATAGTTCACTCTTAAACTTTTAATACCGGTTTTTTCACGTTCTGATTCTTCAAATTCTTTAAGCCAGTTTTCACCTCCGGATAAAAGGTCTTTAAAGTAATCCAGTTCCCCGTTAACTCCGGGTTTTATAATTCCGCCTTCTTTTATAACCATAGGCGGATTCTCGACCAGTGTGCGGTCAATTAAAGCTGTAAAATCCTTTATTTCTTCAATATAATCATTGATTTTTTGCAGAGGATTATGTTCAAGATTATTTGTACACTCCAAAAGTTCTGGCAGTGCAAACAAAGATTCTTTCAGACTGAGAAAATCACGCGGGCTTGCCGAACTGTTGCTTATTCTGGTAGATAGTCTTTGAATATCGTACATTTTTTCAAGTAAATCTATTACGGATTTTCTTAAACTTGTTTTTTCTACAAATTCTGATATCGCATCCTGTCTGTTCAGAATAGATTTAACATCTTTTAAAGGCTGGCAAATCCAGTTTCTTAAAAGGCGTGCGCCCATATTGGTTTTTGTTTTATCAACAGCCCATAAAAGTGAACCGTATTTATTTTTTTCACGTAAAGTTTCAACGAGTTCCAGATTACGTCGTGTACTTCCATCCATAATCATATACTCGGAAAGTTCATAGGTTTCTATTCTTTCAAATTTAGGAATATTATTTTTTAAAGTTTCCCAAACATACGCAAGCAAAGCTCCGGAAGCACGGAATCCGAGCTTGTATTTTGAGAATCCGAAACTTTCAAGGCTTTTCGTCTGAAAAATTGCTTTTAAGTTATTCTGCGCAAATTGTGTCTCAAATACAGAAGCCGGAATTTTTGAGCAGTTATATAATTTCTGGATTTTTTCCGGTAAATCAATTTTTTCTTCCGGAACAATCTGAAAAGGCATGACTTTTTGAGCAACTGAAGGTGCAATAATTTCAGCAGGATTTATTCTTGTAAGTTCAGCCATAATCAAACTCAACGGAGCCTGAGTTGTTTTAAATTCTCCCGTTGAAATATCCGCATAAGAAAAACCGTACAAATCACTTTTTTCATCTTTAAACATTGCACAGATATAATTGTTGGAATTTTGTTTTAAAAAGTCACTTTCTGTCAAAGTTCCGGCGGTTATAACTCTTGTAACTCCTCTTTTAACAAGTCCTTTTGCGAATTTAGGGTCTTCAAGCTGGTCGCATATTGCAACTTTTATATTTTTACTTACCAGTCTTTCGAGATAGCCGCTTATTGCTTTGGCAGGAATCCCGGCAAGCGGTATTCTTCCGTATTCGGCACCTGCATCCCTTCCGGTTAAAGTAAGCTCAAGCTCTTTCGAAAGCAGCACTGCATCTTCAAAGAATGTTTCATAAAAATCCCCGAGACGATATAGTAAAACCGCATCAGGGTTTTGTCTTTTATTTTCAATATACTGCTGCATAACCGGAGTTAATTTTGCAATATCTACGTCTTTAGTATGTATGTTGTTGATTTCAGATTTTGTCATAACTATAATTAGATTATAGCATGAAAAGAGGATGTCAATATGGGATGTTTAAAAAATTTAATAAGAGCTGTAATTTTAACACTTGCAGTGGTTGGCTTTTTGTCTCTGGGCGGTAAAGAATGGGTTATGAAGTATACCTCACAGTGGTTTAATCCATCTCAGGAAACTATGCTTGAAAGGGCAAAGAAAGTTGGTGATTTTTCTGCAATAAATGAAGAATTTGAACTTGAAAAAGCAACGGGCATGTTCGGCTATAATGGCGTCGCCGCTGAACATAAAGCATCCGGTCAGAAATTTATAGTAATTGATTCAAATAAAAAGCCTTTACTGACGAAAGAAGATTTAGAATCAGATGGAATAGAAGACAAACTCAAATCTGTAATATCGAAAGTAAAATATCAGGCAATAGCCGTAGAAGATCTTCAGGTAACTAAAAGAGGCACTATGGTTTCATACGGGAAAACAATACCTTATGTTAGATTTAATGCAAAAATAAGTAAGTTGCCAATTGGAGATGTCTCTGGTATAATATCTGTAGCAGAAACAAAAGACGGAGAAAACAGACTTTTAATTTCTGCGAATGAAAAATCAAAATTCTCGCAGCTAATTGCAGATGAATTTTTCAAAAAAATTAAATAGGCTTTGCTCACCGGTGGCCATGCAGAAAGTTCCAATGTCGAAGTGGCAAGGACTCCGAAATTTTAATTAAGTATTAAAATTATGGAGGGTGCGAGGTATCCGAGCACATCCGCCTCGGAGACAGAATAAAACCTTTGAAAATTAAATAAAGTATATTACCATGTCGAAGTGGCGGAATTGGTAGACGCGCATGATTCAGGTTCATGTGGTTAACGCCTTGTGGGTTCGAGTCCCATCTTCGACAAATAAAAAGAGGGCCTCAGACCCTCTTTTTATTTGCAAATGAAGTTCATAAGAGGAAGATAGTTTTGAATAAAGCATGGAAAGATATTTTTTAGAATCCGAAAGATTATATTTTCGTAAAATGTCAATGGATGACTTTGATATTCTGTCGTCTATGCTACAGGATTCAGAGGTTATGTATGCATGGGAATATACTTTTGAAGATTTTGACGTAAAAGATTGGATTACAAAAAATCTCAGATTATATGAACAAATTAACCTCGGGTATTTTCTACTCGTTGAAAAATCTTCCGGAGATGTTGTCGGGCAGGCTGCGTTAATGCCTGATACAATCAATAGTAAAACATATTATGAAATAGGGTATATCTTAAAACGTGACTGTTGGGGAGACGGTTACGCAACTGAGGCAGCAAAGGCTCTTTTGAATTTCGCAAAACTAAATTATCCTGATAATGATTATATTCTTGAAATCCGGCCGGAGAACTTAAACTCTGTGCGCGTTGCAGATAGGCTTTGCGCACGAATTATAGGGAGTTTTGACAAGAACGTACGCGGTAAGGTTATGAAACATTTAATATATAAATTAGATTAAGCCTGCTTCATTTCTTTGTTGTAACGGTATTTTGTGAATAGATTTGATGTTCCTGCGATGAAAAATCCCATTACGCCGATTCCGAATAATAACGGAACCCCTGCTATCATACATTTTTGTTTCAGAAGTTTTTTGTAAACTTCATCAAAATTTCCGCCCTTTTTCAATGCAATTTCTTTTAAATCTTTTAATGCAGGGACTTCAAATTTTTCGTTAATTAAATCCCGGCATTTATTATTTTTATAAAGCAGTTTTCTGAATCCTTTTTCCAGTAGTTCGTTACCGCAGATAATATAAAAACCTACGAGCGGGAAACGGAATAAAGTTTCTAAAAAGTTTTGTTTTCCTCTGTCTTTTGACGCACCGAAATAGCCTGCACCGCCGACCAGAACGCAGGAAGTTAACTGTCCTTTGCTCAATGCAAATTTACCGTTGTTGTCTGCAAAATCTATACTAAAGTACTTGTTTACAAAATCTGCTTTTTTCTTATTTTTTAATAATTTCGAGCCGGGTGCAAGTATTGCTTCAGAAATATTTTGAAGAGTTTTCGAATTTTTACCTCTTGCCGCAAGTAATGCTCCGAGTCCTATGCAGCCTGAATATATACCTGCTGCTGTAAGAATATTTCTCTTTGCACTTTTTTC